>NZ_CP142136.1:900000-1040000 GCF_035918255.1 Mesomycoplasma ovipneumoniae
TATATGAAGTTTTGAAAGAACAATAACCAACAGCCATAAATTTGTAGATTTCTAAACGGGTAAATTTAAGGCATTCCATCATATTTAAAAATATAATGGAAAATTCGCGATGTTTGATTTTTTAGACAAAAAACATAATCAAGTCCCCCTTAATTCAATATCAAAATTTATTAATTTATTCTTAGTGAGGTTTATTGTAACATAATTTTATTTTTGACCAAACATTTTTTTTTTTTTTTTTTTTACAAACGGTTAAATTTAAAATAAGAAAAATTAAGATTCTAGCGTCAAAAAAACACGGATTTACGGTTATTTTTGCGTATTTATACTCAATAGAAAGTGAATTTTTGCTATCAAACTGGGAAACTCAGGAAAAACTAATATTCATATTAGTTTAAACAAAAAACATCCTCAAAAGGGATGTTTTTTGTTTTGGTTACTTAATTAATTAAGTAATTATTTTTCTTTTTTTGGCAATTTTTCTTAAAATTAGGAAAATAACTATTGTAAAAATTGCCCAAAGCATATGACGGCGAAAACGGATTGATTCAATATTAATATTTTTACGGTAAACATGGCCAAAAATTGCTTCAATATTTGATAAACGCCGGCGAAGTGATAGGTCATAAATAAGCATTAAAATAAAAAATCCGCCAGTTGAGACCATACTTATAATAAATTCAGTTGAAAATTGAATATTTTTTTCTGGATAATATTTTAAAGTAATTCAATAAACTAAACCTAAAATCGCTGTTCCAAGCAAACTAAAAGCACCTAGTCAAATTGCATTTACCTCTTTTTGATTCAATTTTTTAACTAATCAAGGAATCATTGGTGGCATTTCGAGTCTGTGAGAATTATTTCTGAGCTGTGAACGGAAATATTGAACTGATTTTTTAATTGCCCGATAGTCTAACAAGGTTTTTACAAATAAAAATATTATAATTGCGCCGATAATTCCGGGAATTATCAAAAGTGGTAAATATTTTTGCTCATAATTTCAACTTGGAATATACTCATAAACTCAAAGTAATGAAACAATTAGTATTGCTAAAAAAGCTAAGAATCAAAAAAGCGCCTTTAGTGGTAAAAAAAATAATTCTAGTCCAAAAATTTTTCTAACCTCTTTTGAAATAAAAGCATTTGCCTCTTGTTGAAGCGTTTTTTGCTCCATTGCTTGATAATAATTCTCTTCAATTAAATGGTTTGAGTAACTTTGAGGACTTTTATGTTCAGGGCGATAATATTTTTTTTGGGCAAAATATTCATCTGAATCATCAAAATTTTCTTGACTATCAGGATGATTTTGCACGTTTTTATAGTACCTAGGCTCACGGTAGGCTGAATTTGTAAAACTAGGTCGTTTATGGTAATTGTTGTTATTAAAGTTCTGTCTTTTTTTCATAATTTCACAAAAGTAGGAAAAACAAGTATATTTTTCCTAAATTTTTCCCCTTTTGTAGAAATTATACACTATTTTTCGTTAATGTTAGTTTTTAAAATTGCTAAAAATGCTTCTTGAGGAACATCGACAACCCCAAATGACTTCATTCGTTTTTTTCCGGCTTTTTGTTTTTCTAAAAGTTTTTTTCTTCTTGTAACATCGCCACCATATAATTTGGCAGTAACATCTTTGCGATAAGCCTTAATTGTCTCACGAGCAATAACTTTTGAGCCAATAACGGCCTGAACTGGCACCTCAAATGAATGTCTTGGAATTATTTCTTTTAATTTTTGTGTTAAATCGCGCGCTTTTGGATAAGAAAAGTCTTTATGAACTATCATTGAAAGGGCGTCAATTTTTTGACCGTTAAGTAAAATATCTAACTTAACTAATTTTGAAGGTTGCAATCCAATTAGCTCATATTCAAAAGAAGCATATCCTTTTGAAAGTGATTTTAGCCGATCAAAAAAGTCAAAAATCACTTCAACTAACGGTAATTTGTAAATTAAACGGCGACGAAAATCATCAATATATTCAAGATCAACGTAAATTCCACGGCGATCCTGACAAAGTCCCATAATTGCCCCTAAAAATTCATCAGGAAGAAAAATTTTAGCTAAAATAAAAGGTTCCCTAATTTCACTAATAAAATTAGGTTCAGGAAACAAACTTGGATTGGAAATTTTTTGAATCTCACCGTTAGTTCGAGTTATTTCAAATTCTACAGAAGGTGCTGTTGCAATAATTCCGACATTAAATTCTCTTTCAAGCCGTTCTTGCAATATTTCCATATGTAAAAGGCCTAAAAACCCAATGCGAAAACCAAAACCAAGCGCTTTTGATGACTCTGGCTCATAAATTATTGACGAATCTGAAAGCGAAATTTTTTCAAGCGAGTCTTTTAAAAGATTATATTGTTGTGAATCAATAGGATAAAATCCTGTATACATCACCGGCACCATTTTTTTATAACCTGGAAGCGGTGAACTGGCCGGATTGTCAAGCAAAGTTATTGTATCGCCAACATTTACATCTTTTGCATTACGGATTGAGGCAGCAATTCAGCCAACTTCGCCGGCAACTAGGTCATTTTTTTTGACCTGATTAGGATTAGAAATCCCTAACTCAATTACGGAAAATTTTAAATTATTAGCCATAAATTTAAAAGTATTTCCGACACTAATTTTTCCAGTTACAACACGAACAAAAATTACAACACCACGATAAATATCAAAATAAGAATCAAAAACCAAAGCTTTTAAAGGGTCTTTTTCGCTTGAATATTTAGGAGGTGGGATATATTTTACAATTGCCTCAAGAACATTTTCAATCCCGATGCCGTTTTTTGCCGAAATGAGAATTGCATTTTGAGCTGAAATTCCAATTGTTGATTCAATTTCTTGCTTAACTTTTTCAACATTTGCCGAAGGCAAGTCAATTTTATTGATAATTGGAATTATTTCTAAATTATTTTCAAGCGCTAAATAAACGTTTGCTAAAGTTTGGGCTTGAATTCCTTGACTTGCATCAACTAAAAGTAAAGCACCTTCGGTTGCAGCAAGTGATCGAGAAACTTCATAAGTAAAATCGACATGTCCTGGGGTGTCAATTAGGTGAAAAATATAAGAATTATAACGAATTTGAACAGCATTTAGTTTGATTGTGATCCCTCGTTCTTTTTCAAGATCCATCGAATCAAGATGCTGATCTTTTAATTCACGCTTTGAAACTGTGTTTGTAAACTCAAGAATTCGGTCGGCTAGTGTGGATTTTCCGTGATCAATATGGGCAATTATTGCAAAATTGCGAATTTTTGTATTTTCCATTTAGTTTCGCGAAATGACTTCCTGGATATTATTCCCACTTCCAGCAAATTGAAAAACAATAAAAATAATTATTAAAATTAGACCAACAACCGCAAAAAAGAGAAGTAAAAATAAGGCTATTCTTTTACCGTATCTAATTTCTTTTAGTTTTTGTAAAACAACATTGCCATATATTACTTGATTTGCAGTTTTGTACTTAACATTACCTTTTTTTTGTTTTTTTTTGAACATTTACAACCTTTTTAGGCAATATAATCTTTTAAAACTTTTGAAGGTTTAAATCTTATTGTTGTTTTAGCTTCGACTGTAATCTGACTTTTAGTGAGCGGATTAAAAGATGAAGAGGCAGGTTTAAAAACTCCTTGGAATGTTCCAAAAGAATTTATCACTAATTTTCCTTGTTTTTTTACAACATCAGCTGTTATTCCAAAAAATTGATTTAAAACAAGCTCAACATTTTTCACAGGCAAATTTGTTTCGTTAGCTATTTGTTCAATTAGTTCTTTTTTGTTCATTTTTTGTGCTCCATTCTTATTAAATCGCTTTAATTTTAACTTATTTTACCACTTTTTTTTATATTTTTATAAATAATTTTTATTGGACAGCCAAAAAAATCAAAATATTTTCGAATTTGGTTATCAATATAGCGCTGATATGAAAAATGAACCAAATTTTTGTCAGTTACAAAAAAAACAAAACTCGGAATTTTAGCGCTAATTTGACTAATAAAATTAAAAAATACCTTTTTGCCATTGACATTCGGGTGGGGTTGAATTAGCTGAATTTCCATTAAAAATTGATTTAAGTGGTTTGTTGGTATTTTTTTTGATAAATTTTTTTTAGTTTCTAAAATTTGCTCGGCAAGTTTATGAATTTTTTCACCGGTTTTTGCTGAAATAAAAATTACTGGGGCTCAATCGAGAAATTTAAATTTTTCACGTACTTTTTTAACGTATTGCTGTTGAGTTAAAGTATTTTTCTCGATCAAGTCTCATTTATTAACAACAATTATAATCGGCTTGTTTCTTTCTCAAGCATATCCGGCAATTCTAAGGTCAAAATGATGAAGATCTTGTGTAGCATCAATTAAAATTAAACTAAGATCAGCATCATCAAGAGACCGAAAAGCACGTAAAAGTGCATAAAAATCAACAGATTCTACTAGTTTAGATTTTTTTTTGATTCCAGCAGTATCAATTATTTCAAAAGTTTGGCCTTCTATTTTTCACATTCCCGAAATCGAATCACGCGTGGTTCCGGGAATGTCAGAAATTATTGAACGATTTTGGCCTAAAATTCGATTTAAAAGGCTAGACTTACCGGCATTAGGTCTACCAATGATTGCTAATTTAAAAAAAGATTGCTGGTTTTTGGCAGTTTTTTCAAAATTACTAACTAAAAAATCAAGAAGATCACCAACACCTTGACCATGTAGAGCTGAAATTCCAAAAATTTTTTCAAATCCAAGTTCATAAATACTTGGATCAAAATTTTTGGAATTATCAAGTTTATTTGCCACTAAAATTATCTTTTTTTGCGATTTTCGCAATAAATTCAGGACAAAATGATCTTCAGAATCAATTCCCGCTGTTCCATCAAGAACTCAAATTAAAATTTGTGCCTCTTCAATTGCGATTTGAAGTTGAATTCTGATTAGTTCTTGAAAATTTTTAGTTTCAATTTGAATTCCACCTGTGTCAATTAAGGTAAAATCCTTGCTATTTCAGCGCGCATTTTCGTAAATTCGGTCTCTTGTAACACCAGGGGTTGGATCGGTAATTGAAATTTTTTTTCCAACTATTCGATTAAAAAGTGTTGATTTTCCGACATTTGCTTTGCCAACAAGGGCGACTAAATTTTTCATAATAAAGTAAAAAAAGAAATTAATTTTCCATTTGCGAAATTTTTCTTAAGACTAATTTTGAAATTTGCTCGACAATTTCATCTTGATTAAAATTGGTTGTGTCAATAAAAACTGAATCAATAGTTTTTTTTAGTGGATTTATTTTCCGTGACATATCAAGATAATCGCGACGCTCAATAGATTTTAGAACCTCAGGAAAATTTGTTTCCAAATTTAAACAAGCATTTTGCTTTAAGCGCCTTTTTGCGCGCGTTTGGGCATCGCCTCATAGAAAAATTTTTAAATCTGCATCTGGCATAATATTATAAGTTGTATCGCGACCTTCAACGACAAGTCCTTTGTTATTTCTTTGAAAATCGTGTAAAAGTTGGGTAATATCAGCGCGAATTTTGCCATACTGAGCGATTATTGCCGCATTTTTTGAAATTAAATCATCACGTAGCAATTCAGTTACATTTTGATTTTCAAGCCAAACATCACCGTTTGCATCAAGTAACAAAAAATTAGGATCTCATTTTTTTGTTACTTGACTTTCTTTTTCAGCATTAATTTTGTGATTTTGACAAAATAAGGCAACTGCACGATAAAGTGCGCCTGTATTTATAAATAAATAATTAAATTTAAGTGCTATTTGTTTGGCAATACTAGATTTTCCAACCCCTGAAGGTCCGTCAATTGCAATATTTATTTTTTTAAAAGACATATAAAATTGATTCCCTAAACAATTTATTTGAAATTATAAATTGTTTTTTAAATTATTGAAACTCTTTTAGCCATTTTGATTTGACTTTGTCTTTTATTTGGCTAAAAACTTGGTTGAGTTCGTTTTTTTGTCGACTATTAAATTCAGGAACATAAAAAACTAATTTTACCCGTAAATCCCCAATTATTCTTTGATTTTGGGGATCAGGCGCACCTGCGCGGGCGAGAATTACAGTTTGGCCTGACTTATAATGACTATAAAGTTGCAAACTTTTCATTCCAGTTGGACTTGGAACCTCAACTTTATTTTCATTAATAATATCAATTATTGAAACTGGCATCTCAACATGAATGTCATTTCCCGATCTTGAAAAGTATTTATGCGCGCGAACATTAATTTCAATATTAAGATCGCCAGACGGTCCACCTTTATGACCAGGGCCACCAAATCCTGCAACCCGAATGAACATTCCGTCTCTAATTCCGGCAGGAATTGAAATTTCAATTTCTTCTTTGGTTTCAATTATTGTTTTTCCACGGCACTTTTTGCAACTTTTTGTAACAGTTTTTCCACTACCTGAACACACCGAGCAAGTTGTTTGGTTTTGCATACGACCAAATCCAGGAATGTTAATAATTTCGTTTTGAACTCCTTGTCCATGACAGTTGGAGCAAGTTTTTATGTCTGAGTCAGAATTTGCGCCTGTGCCATTACACTGGTCACACTGGGAATATTTAGTAAGTTTTTGGCTAACTTTTGTGCCTAAAATTGACTCAATAAAGCTAATATAAATTCGGGCAGTTAAATTTTCACCTTTTAAAGGGCCGCTATATTTTTGACTTCGTCGCGAACCGCCAAAACCAAAACCAGAAGTAAAACTTGAAAAAATATCAGAAAAATCAAAACCTGAAAACCCAGAAAACCCAGAAAAACCACCGCCACCTTGTTGATCAAAAGCTGAATGGCCGTAACGGTCATACTGACTTCTTTTTGAATCATCAGAAAGAATTTCGTATGCTTCTTGAATTTCTTTGAATTTTTCTTCAGCTTGTTTTTGTTCTTCAGCTGATTTTTTTGTGTTTTTATCAGGGTGGTAAATATTAACTAAGTTTCGATAGGCTTTTTTAATATCGGATAATGTTGCGTTTTTGTCAATTCCTAAAGTTTTATAGTAATCTTGTTTTGCCATAAAATTGACATTTCCTTTTTTTTAAATTTAAAAACTTTTTTATTATTTTGGGAAAAATAATAAAAATTTAAGACTTTTTAAAACAAAAGTCTTAAATAATAATATAAAAAAGACACACTGCCAAAAAGCAAGTGTGTTTTTCATAAATTTTAGGTATTAGTTTTGTTTGATTTCAGCATCAATTGTGTTTGAATCTTGAGAATCAGTTTCACTTGCATTATTAGCTTGTTGAGCGCTTGCTTGGGCAAAAGCTTGGGCTGCTTGCTCAATTTGGTCTAATTTTGTTTTTAGTTCGTCAATTTTTTCTTCTTTTACAAGATCTTTGAGTTCTTGAATTTGTTTTTCAAGAAGTTCTTTTTGTTTAGGATCAATTTTTTCACCTTGATCAGTTATTGATTTTTCAAGTTGATTAATAAGACCTTCGGCACGAACTGTTGTTTCAATTTTATCTTTTTTGATTGCATCAGCTTCACGGTTTTCTTCGGCTTCTTGAATCATTCTGTTAATTTCTTCTTCAGATAAAGTTGAAGTATTTTTAATTGTTATTGTTTGTTCTTTTCCAGTTTTTTTATCTTTTGCTGAAACAGTTGTAATTCCGTTAACATCAATTGAAAAACTAACTTCAATTTGTGGAAGACCACGAGGAGCAGGCTCGATTCCTGAAAGATTAAAGCGACCTAACATTTTATTGTCAGCAGCAAGTTGTCTTTCACCTTGAACTACAGAAATTGTAACTTCGGTTTGATTGTCCTCAGCTGTTGAGAAAATTTGTGATTTTGTTACCGGAATTGTTGTATTTCTTGGAATTAATGGGGTTGAAACTCCACCTAAGGTTTCAATTCCTAAAGTTAAAGGAGTAACGTCTAATAATAAAACATCACTAATGTCACCAGCAAGAACTCCACCTTGAATTGCAGCACCAATTGCCACAACTTCATCAGGATTTATTGAACGGTTTGGCTTTTTATTTAAAGTGTGTTCAATCATTGTCTGAACAGCTGGCATACGTGTGGATCCACCAACAAGAAGAACTTCGTCAAGCTCACTTGCCTCAATTTTAGCTTGTTTTAGGGCGTCAACAATTGGTTTTCTTGTCCGGTCAATTAGGTGAGCTGTCATTTTTTCAAATTCTGATCTTTTTAGTTCAAGTTCAACGTTAATTGGACCATTTTTCCCTAGACCTAAAAATGGTAAGGAAATTGTTGAAACACTTTGATTTGATAGGTTAATTTTGGTTTTTTCAGCTTCTTCTTTTAGACGAGTAAGTGCCATTTTGTCGCTTTTTGCATCAAAATCGTACTCTTCTTTAATTCTTTTAATCATTCAGTCAACAATTTGATTATCTCAGTCATCACCACCTAAATGGTTATCACCACTTGTTGATAAAACTTCAAAAGTTCCGTTAGATAATTCAAGCACTGAAACGTCGAAAGTTCCACCACCTAAGTCATAAACAAGCACTTTCATTTCTTTTTCTGTTTTATCAAGACCAAATGCAAGTGCAGCTGCTGTTGGCTCGTTAATTATTCTTGCAACTTCTAATCCTGCAATTTTTCCGGCATTTTTTGTTGCTTCACGTTGAGCATTATCAAAATAAGCAGGAACTGTGATAACAGCTTTTGAAACTTTGTGACCAATCTTTTTTTCAGCATATTCTTTTAAATATGCAAGAATTTTTGCTGAAATTTCTTCAGGTTTATAGTCTCTATCGTTAGCGCGAACGGTTTTATCGCTACCCATTAATCTTTTAATAGATGCAATTGCTTCAGGATTTGTTTCTAATTGACGTTTTGCCGCATCACCAACAATTTCCTCACCATTTTTAAAGGCAACAACAGAAGGAGTTGTTCTTTTTCCGTTTGGATTTTCAAGAACAATTGGTTTTTGATTTTCGATAATTGAAACAACTGAGTTTGTTGTTCCTAGGTCAATACCTAAAATTATTTCTTTTGCCATATTATGTTTTCCTTTCATTTAAAAAAATAATAAATAAAAATTTGTCTTTTCTTTTATGACAACAAATAGTATATCATATTTTTTGGCACTCACAAGCAAAAAGTGCCATTTTTTTTAAAAAAAATAAAAAAGACTATAAATTCAAGGGTTTTTTGAACTTAAATTAAAAATTTTTAAAGTTCTTTTAGTTGACTTTCGATGTTTTTCTCAACTTTTTTCATCGCTTTTATTTTATAAATTCCGATCAAAAAAGAAACTAAAAAAACTGTTGCAATTACAGCCGAAAGTAATGCGATCGCAAGCCAAGTTGCCTCGACAAATTCGGTCCGAAACCCTTCTTCGCTATTAAGTTGAACTATATAATAAGTCAACAAACCTATAAAAACAAGAAAAAAGGCGAAAAAAAGCGCTAAAAAAATTTTGCTAACTTTTTTGATTTGTTTTATTTTAGGTTCTGCCGTTCTTTTGTAGGATTCAAAATCCATATTCTTCCTCCCAACTAATCCAATAGTTTAAATTATAATTATATCAAATTTTTACTAAATCATAACAGTATTTAAAAAATTAATTATAATTTTATTATTAGAGGACCTTTATGGAAAATTTTGACCAACTAATTAAGAGTACAAATCTACCTAAAAAAACAGGTGTTTATCGTTTTTATGATGAAAATAATTCACTTTTATATGTTGGTAAAGCAAAAAATTTGCACTCAAGAGTCAATCAATATGCAAAAGGATCAACAAATTCTTATAAAACTTTTTTGTTAATACAAAAAATTAGGAAAATTGAATATGATATTGTTGCCAACGAAAAAGAAGCACTAATCCTTGAAAAAGAATATATTAGCAAATATCAGCCAATTTATAATATCAAACTAAAAGATGACTCTGGATATCCTTATATAAAATTAGAATTAATTAAACAATTAAAAATTTCCCTTGTTTATAAAGTTCCTAGAACAAAAAATGATGTAAATGTCTTTTATTATGGACCTTTTCCAAGTAAAAAATACGCCTTTGCCTTAAAAAAATTTCTTGAAAGTGAAACCTTATATGAAAAAGGTGAAAAATACTCTAATCAAGATGTAGAATTTTTTCGACAAAAGTTCCTTTTTTGCAAAAATTTGCTGCAAAAAAGGAACGAAATCGCACTTCTTGAGGAAAAATTAGAAGCTGCCAAACAAAATCATCACTATGAACTGGCAAAAGAATATTTTAATGCTATTAATGGACTTAAAAACGCAAGAAGTCAAGAACAAAATATCGACCTAAATAACGCAGAAAATCTTGATTTTCTTTGCTTTTCTAGTCCTGAATCTAACTTTTTGGTTGTCAGTTTTGCCTTTTACAGAAATGGTATTTTTTTATCAAACAAGCATTTTCATCTCGAAATTGTTCTAAATACTTATGAAACTTTAGTTAATTTTCTAAATTCGTACTATAAAAATAATATTTCTCCTGATAAATTGATAGTTGATTTTAGCTTTGATAAATATTTTGATTTTTTTGACAGCAAAATCAAGCTAAAAATTGCAAAAAACAAACAACATAGACAAATTTTGGACAATTTAAAAGAAAATCACTTTGATTTTATCGCTAGTCAAGGCAAAAATCAAAATAAAGTCCAAAATTTTGAAATTTTGGAATTAATTAAGCAAAACCTTAAAATAAAAAGTGCCAACAAAATAATGGCTATAGACAATTCTTTTTTAACATTTGTGCAAAATGTCGAAAAAACTACGCAAAAAACAGAAAAACTTTTCCCAACAACAGGAATTATTTTCTACATTGATGGATCATATGAGCCTAGTTATAGTCGTTTTTTTAATTTTACTGGGTCTAAAAAGGGCGACACGAACTATATGAGGCAAGGGTTTGAAAAGTATTTTAAAATTAAAAACTCCCTTAAACCCGATCTAATTTTGGTTGACGGCGCAAGTAATCAAGTGAACGTGATTGCAAGTGTTTTAAAAAACATCGGAATTCAGGCGCCTATTTTCGGACTTGTTAAAAATAGAAAGCACAAAACTAGCCATATAATTGACCAAAAAGGAAAAATCGTTAAACTTGACGAAAAAGTATTTAATTTTTTTCAAAATGTACAAGAAAAAGTTGATATGTTTGTAAAATCAAAAATGACAAAAAATAAACTAAAAAGTCTCTTTCATGAATAAAATAATTTAAAATTTTTTGAAATTAAAAAATTTTAAATTTATGACTTTTTACTTTTAAGTTTGTCTTGAGTTTCCCAGTTTGATGGCAAAAATTCACTTTTTGTTGAATATAAACATGCAAAAATACCCGTAAATACGGGTTTTTTGACATTAAAATCTTAATTTTTATTATTTTAAAATTAAGATTTTGCAAAAAAAAAAAAAAAATGCTTGGTATAAAAAAATTTTAGGTTATAATTAAACTCACTTAAGAATAATTAATAAATTTGGATTTTAGAATTAAGGGGGAATTAGTGATGTTTTTTGTCTAAAAAAATCAGACAGTGCGAATTTTCCATTATATTTTTAAATATGATGGGATGCCTTAAATTTGACCGTTTAGAAATCTACAAATTTATGGCTTTTAATTATTGTTCTTTCAAAACTTCAAATCTTTGTTTTTTAAACTCAATTTAAATAAAAACGAGTTTACTATTTACATTGAGTTTAAATAGTAGTTGTTTTTTTATGACTTTTTGCTTTTAAGTTTGTCTAATAAGTGATTAAAATCTAAATTATTTTCTGATTTTTTATCAGTTTCTTCGATAAAACCATTATTTTTCGTTAGTTCAAGTTTGGTGTTATATTCGATAGTTAATTCAGAAATAACCGCAAAAATAGAGTCAATTAGGTTTTTAAAGTAATTTGTCTGATTGGTTTGGTCGAGTTTCTCAAGAACTTCGTGTGGCAAAATTTTAGCAAAAACAGACTTAAGTGCATTTAAAACTTTGGTGTTGTTATGGTTTTTGTCAATAAACTTATACAAAATTGGTTTTAATTTTTGGGAATTATTAGACAATAAATTAAAAATTATGGCGTATAAATCGGGACTATTTTGATATTTATAATTATTAATCAAGAAAAAATCATCCATAATTGTGCTAATTAAATCACTTAATTCTTTAAAATTATCTTGTGCTAAGAAATCTGAAAAAGACTCAAAAATTAAATTTAAAGACTGATAATTTTCAGAATTTTTGTCAAGAATAAAGCTTAAATTAATTTTTGAAATAAATGGTAAAAATTTACCAAGTAAAGACTTAACAGAATCTATTTGTCTAGCTGAAGGAGAAAAAGAGATAATATCTTGGAAAAAATTATAAATATTGTCTTTATCTTTGATAAAATCACTAACTTTATTGGTTAAATTAGAAATAATATTAAAAAAGAAAGAAAAATCAGATGGATTATTGCTTATTCCGCTTTTTATTCCATAAATAACTTCGTTAGATAGCAAATTAATTAAATTATTAAAAGTTTTAGTATTAACTATTATATCGCTAGTACTTGTAATCAAAGTTATAAGTGAATTTATGTCTTCTTTTTCAATATTAAAGCCAAATTGACTTGATAGGGCGTCAAAAATAGTACTCAAAAAATTAGGTCTTTTAAGTGCTTCTATTACAAAACTTTTAATAAAAGCTACTGATTTATTGTAATTATTTGAATTTTGGAGAAATAAATACAAAATTTGACCAAAAGATTTAGCTGATATATAATCTTGATTATTTTGTATTAGTTCTGTAAAAATAAAAGTGACAAATTTTTGAACTGAATTAAATTGAAGTACTTCTTTTATTACTTGCTGAATATTTTCTTGACTTGAAATTGAGCTAACTAATAATTTAGAAATTGCCGGTTGGTTAAATAGTAAATTATAAAATAAATTAATCGATTTAGTGCTGTGGTTCTGAACATATTCGCTAGACAAAATTTCGTTTAAAAGTGCGAGAATATTTTCCTGAGAAAGGGCTTTTTCCTTCAAAAAACTTATTAAATCAGGGGATGTTTGTGTTTTATCCGACTCAGACAACTCAGAACTATCTTGTTCTGAGTTGTCGTCAGACTCAATTTGTTCAACATTTTGGATGGAAGAATTCGCAATAAATTCTTGTGCATATTGTGTTATATTTGTGAAAAATTCACTTTTTAAAATTACTTCAACAATGTTATTAAATGCCTCAAAATTTGGTTCAGATTTATTACCAAAAGTGTTAATTAAACCTTTAAATAAGTCGGCAAAATCGCTCTGTTCAGAACCAAAAAACCCGACAAATTGATTCAAAGCGCTAGCGTAATTTGCTGATTCTGGTTGCTGAAATGAAATTGTATGTAGATCCTTAATGCTTTTTTCTTCAAAACTAGAATTTTCACTAATAAAATTTTGAAGCGAACCATTAATAGTAATTTTTTCTAAAATTTCATTGCTAGAGCCAAAATCTATTTGCTGAGACTCTAAATTATTAGCGGAAAAATTAGTTTGTAAAAGTTCATCATTTTCATTGAGTTTTTTAGATTTATTAAGGTCTGTAGGGGATAAAGCTAATGAAATAATTAAATTTTGCGCTATTTGTTTGTTGGCTTTTATTTGAGGTCTGAAATCTAAATCTGTATCAAAAAATGGACCTGATTTTTCATCTCAAGATTTTTCAAAAAATGGGTTTATGAAATTAATGCCCATTTGTTGTGAAACTTCTTTTATTTCATCGTTTAGACGACTTACTGAAAGTAAATTAGGTTCAAATTCTGACAAATAATTTTTAAGCAAATCGTTTAAAAATTTATCAATTTTTGGATGCTCATTATAATATCCAATTAGATTTATGTAGGTTTCAGGATTAATATTTTTAATTAAAGTTATTAACTTTTTCAAGTTATGTTTAATTTTTATAAATGCGTAATTAATATTTGTTGTTATTGAATCGTATAAATTTCGGGGTGTATTGCTTGAAAGAATATTGTCAAAAAAATTACTATTAAATTCATTAAGAAAGTCTTTGAAACCAATTGAAATTGTAATTAAATTAGCGTTTCGAATTTCTTGTCTTAAGTTTGAAAAATCGCCGGTAAAATTTTCAAATACTGAACGAATTGTTTCGGCAAAATTTGAAGAATTGTATGTTTGAACCCTTAAATTAGAAAGATTTTTATCACTTATAATATTATTTTTTGGATCTAGAAGATATATTCAATCTAGAATTGAGGAATTATTTAGCGCTAAATTTTTAAAAGATTTTACAGAATTGGGTTGAATAGTTTGAGCAAAATTGGCAAAAAAAGCAGGAAAAGAGATCCCGCTAATTGAACCGTTAGTCATTTTACCGCGCCCGTCAAGATTATTTTCTCAATCAAAACCTGAGCTAAGGGAATCACCTAAAGCTAAATAGTTTAATTCTTTTAACAACGCAGTCTCTGATTTTTTTAACAAATTTGATCCTAAATGAGTTTGTTTTGCACTAAAAAAAACTGCGCCTGAAATAATTCCAACGTTTAAGAGAATTGGCGTGGATGTTTGAAAGAGAATTTTTAAAGCTTTTTTCATTAAACCAAACCTCAATATTTAAAAGTAAATTATACTACATAACCGCTAAAAATGTATGTTTTTTATTTGATTATAAGAATTTTAATGATTTTTTTGAAAAAAGGGAAAAATTAAGGAATTGCTAGGGAAAAGGTTTCTCCTTTGTTTTCAAAAATTATTTTATCATCAAGTAATTTTTAAAACATTGATCTCCTGAGTTGCCCAGTTTGATGGCAAAAATTCACTTTTTATTGGATACAAATATGCAAAAATAGCCATAAATACGGGCGTTTTGAGGGTAAAATCTTAATTTTTATTATTTTAAAATTTACCCTTTGCAAAAAAAAAAAAAAATGCTTGGTCTAAGAAAAAATTCTGCTATAATAACACTAACTAAGAATAAATTAATAAATTTTGATATTGAATTAGGGAGGAATCAGTTATGTTTTTTGCTATAAAAAAATCAGAAAATGCGAATTTTCCATTATTTTTTTAAATATAATGGAATGCCTTGGAATGCCTTGGAATGCCTTGGAATGCCTTAAATTTAACCGTTTAGAAATCTACAAATTTATGGCTTTTCCTGAGTTTCCCAGTTTCATAAGGTAATTTTAAAAAAGTATCCGGTTTTAGGGGCTTTTTTAAATTTTTTGTTAAAAGTTAATTACAATTTTTTTTACCTATTTATTAAGATATTAAAGTAAAAATCGTACCTATTTCAAATATTCGGATCACTAGGGACACCATCTCGATTTTTAAATGTTATTTGCTGATCTAAAGTGTTAAATTCAACCCTTTGCCTTAATTTTTGCAACATCGTTACTAAACCAACTTCAGTTAATTGATTGTTTTCAAATAACTTGTTATCACTAATATGTTTGTTGATTTTAAATATTATAGTTTTTAAAATAACTAGTGAGATAAAACACAAAAGTGTATGAGCTAGAATGTGCTCGTCAATTCTTAAAAATACGGGCCGAATATTCAACAAACCTTTTAGACTTCTAAAATTAGCTTCAATATTCCACTGTTTTTGGTATTTTTCAACTATATCTAAGACATTCGAATTCAGTATATTTGTTTCATAAACATAGTAGCCATCAAATTGTTTGTCTTTGTCAATTTTACTTTGATCTAATTCAAATTTCATGTTTGAAATTTCCTTAAAATATTTAGGTTTTTTACCAAACAATTTGTTTACCTCGATAAAACCGTCTTTATTTTGTTTTTTAATAAAACTTTCGATTTGCTCTTCACGAGCTTTTCTGTCTTTTATCGCTCTTTTTGTACTGTAAGTAATAATTCTTCTTCTAATATTTTCAGTGTATCTTTTATTTTTATATGATGAATAAAATTCTTCTTTTTTATACTTAAAATCCGCACTTACATTAACATAATCGCTTGGATCTAGTAAATAATTTTTAAATTTTTGAGTCCCTACCTTTGCACGATAAGAAATAATGAAATTATAGTTTCTTGATTCAAGAAATCGAATATTTGCGGCTGTTGACATGCCGCGATCAGCGATTATTGTCATATTTTTGATATTATATTTGGATTCAACATCTAAAATAAAAGGGATTAATGTACTAGAATCGCCGGTATTTCCTTTAAAAACTTTAATATGAAAAGGAATACCATTTTTATCACACGCTAAGCCAATGACAATTTGGTCTTCTTTGAATTTAGCATCTTTAGAATAACCAGGAATTCTTAATCCATTTCTTTCAAATGTCTCAAAATAGACTGTTGATGAGTCAAAATAAAATTCACTGTCCCTTTTTCCAAGTTCACTTGTTACCATTTTGTTGACACTATTTAAAAGTTGATTTTGTGACTCAAAGACAAGATCTAGGAGTCTATAAAAACTATTTTTGGAAGTATTTATTTGATTTGAGTAGTCATCTTTTTTATCAAAAGCATTAATAATGCTACCAGGATCAGTGATCCGTTTTGAAATTAAGTAGTTAAAAATTTCTTTCATATTTTTATGTCTACTTTTAGGAAGTGATTCAAAAATATTGTGCTTTTCAATAAGTTTTTCAATTAATTCCCCGCCAACAAAAACCGAACCTTCGATTATGTTGGAATTTTTAATAGAATCAAGCAAAGCAATCTTGACTTTATTCATGTCATCTAAATTTGAAAACAATTTCAACTTTTCTTTGATAATTTGAATAGCATTTGGATTAATTTTTTCCAAATTTTGCACATTTCCTAAACTAAATCACCGTTTTGGAGCTTTACCGTAACCTTGTGTTCAGCCAACATATTTATATAGTTTATCTTTCGAGTTTCCTCAAACATTAAATAAAACCAAATTTTGTTTTTTCATAATTTATAATTATACCATAAAAATTAATTTAAAAATGTAATTAAACGGAATTAATAAAAAATAAGGTTTTACGATAAAAAAATACTGATTTACCGTTATTTTTTCATATTTGTATTCACTAAAAAGTGAATTTTTGCCTTCAAACTGGGAAACTCAGGATGCTTGGTCTAAGAAAAAATTCTGCTATAATAACACTAACTAAGAATAAATTAATAAATTTTGATATTGAATTAGGGAGGAATCAGTTATGTTTTTTGCTATAAAAAAATCAGAAAATGCGAATTTTCCATTATTTTTTTAAATATAATGGAATGCCTTGGAATGCCTTGGAATGCCTTAAATTTAACCGTTTAGAAATCTACAAATTTATGGCTTTTAATTATTGTTCTTTCAAAACTTCATATATTTTTTTAGGCTCAATGTAAGTAAAAACGAGTTTTCTATTTACATTGAGTTTAAATAGTAGTTGTATTTTTTTATGATTTTTGTTGTTTTACCCATAAATGATTTTTGCCAGTGTTTTAAAATAGGTAATTAATTTTTGCCAAAAAAGTTAAAAAAGTGTCCAAAACTAAACCAGGACACTTTTTTAGGATTATCTTATCAAACTAGGAAACTCGGGATAAGCACTAAAAACGTACGCTTTTCATTTGATAATTGGAATTTTAATAGTTTTTTTGAAAAAAAGGAAAAATTAAGTAATTGATAAGGAAAAAGTTTCTCCTTTGTTTTCAAAAATTATTTTATCATCAAGTAATTTTTGAAAACATTGGTCTAAATAGTCGCGAGTCTTTTTCTTTAAGAATGAAAAATCTGTTATTTCGAGAATTAATGAATATATATCCTCTTTTGAAATTGATTTAGTTTTTTCAATTATTGTTATAATCAAATCCTTAATTTCAAAATAATGTATGTCTCTTATTGGTCTTTTTGGTTCAAGGAAAAAATTGTATTTTGTCACATTTTTTAAAAAATAATGCGACGGACTTTCGAAAATAATGTTATTTTCTATAAAATTATGTGCAATTTTCACACTTTTTGCTTTTATAGAGTTGGTAATTTTTGAATTTCCAGATAATCAAAGGACAATTTTTTGGTGTTCTTGCTTGCTGAGAATTTTAACTCTATTAAAAATTTCCTCAAAAAAAGAATATTCAGTTTTAGTTTGATTTCATAAGTCAGTCAAATTTTCATCCGTAAATAAAAATCTTTTTTCAAAAAAGGATTTAAAATCAATTGGCTGTCTTTTTTTAATAATAGCTAATGGAGCGCTAAATTGTTCAGCTGTTTTTGGCGGTAAATCAGAAGGATTTTCTTCAACACCCAGCGGTTTTTCTTCTTGAGATTTAAGTTTTTTTATTATTTCTTTTATTTTTTTAAGTTGACTGCCTCTATTTTGGAATCAATCTAGCGACCAAATTCTAAGGATATTTCAACCTCGCGACATTAGGACATTTTTTCACAAAATTTCACGATCACGGGCATTTTTATGCTTTAAATAACCAGATCCATCACATTGAATACCTAGTAAATAACTATTTTCGTTTTGTGGATTTAAAACTGCTAAATCGATTTTGTAATCTGAATATCCAACGTTTTTTACAACTTTTAGACCCATATTTGTTAATTCTTTGTAGACAGAATCTTCAAAACTTACTTGTGAATCTGAAGTATTATCAGGTTTATTTTCTACAAACAAATTATGTTTAGCAATTTCTAGATATTTTTTAAGAAAACTTGCCCCGCGTGTGCGGACTTTTTCTAAATCAATTTGCTCAGGATCAAGTGATGTAACCATTATTGTTGAATATTTTGCCCGAGTAAAGGCAACATTTAGACGTCTGTAACCATTTTTTTGGTTAATCGCTCCAAAATGAAGTGAAACTTTGTTTTGCTCATTAGGACCAAAATTTAATGAAAAAATGATTATATCGCGCTCGTCGCCTTGAACTGATTCAATATTTTTGACAAAAATTTCGGTAGATGATTCATCGCTAAAAAACTGGGAAAAATAAGGCTTATTTGCTTTAAATTTTTCTAATTTTGATTGAATAAGATTTCGCTGTACTGAATTAGTTGTAACAATTCCTATCGAAAATTTGTTTTGATATTTTGTAAGAATTTGGTCTAGTATTTCAATAACAGTATCTGCTTCTTTTTCATTTTTTCGCTCTTTATAAAGCGCATTTTCAACTTTTACAAGCTTAATACCTTGTAAATCATGAGGTTTTTGACTTGTTGGAAAAGTGACTAAATCATTATTATAAATTTCAATGTTAGAAGGTTGAATCAATTCTTCAAACTTTGAGCGATAATGTCATGTTAGTCTGTAAGATTTTAAAAATGTTTGACTGACATCAAGAATTGAGAGATAATCTGAAACATTGAAGTCGGTAAAATCAGATTCTTCATCCTCGCTTTCAGGAATTGTGTCAAAAAAATTTGTTGGGGGCATTTGTTCTTTGTCACCAGCAATTATATATTGTTTTGCGCGGACAATTGCCCCAATTGCGCTTTCAGGCTTTACTTGTGAAGCCTCATCAAAAATAACAAGATCAAATTCCATATCACTATTTTTAATGTAGGAACTTACTGAGAGTGGCGACATCATCAAACAAGGCTTTAATTTTCTTAATAAATTCGGAATTCTGACAAAAAGTTCGTGAAACGGCATTAAACGTCGAGATTTATTAGCTTCTTGTCTTAAAATTCTAATTTCTGGAGTATATTCAGAAACTGAGTCAATTTGGGGAATTTTTTCAAGAAGAATGGCATCAACTCTTTTTGCCGACAGTAAATCTAATTTTTCTTGGGCAAGCTCAAATTTGTTTTGATTTGAACTTAGTGTTTGTCAATCATAATTATTAAATTCGGCGCTAACTATTTGATCTATTAAAATTTTGTAAAATTTTTTTGCAAAAGTTTTATAAAAATCAATTTCTAAGTTTGCCTCAATTGCTTTATTTATAAAATCGTCAATTCCAAAATCAGATAAAAGGGAAATATTGGCATTAATTTGGGCAATTTCATGAATTTTGTCGATTTTATATAGCTTTGTTTGAAGATTATTTTCGAATCTTTTCTTTTCTAAAAAGTTAAAATTAACCACTTTTGAATCAAATTCAAGCGAAAATTCTCGTCAAATATCAACAAATTGACTAACAGGCTCAAACAATTTTTTATTCAAAAGCTCTCTTGTATACTTTGAATCAAGAAAAAAATCAACAAATTGCTTGTCTTGAACTTTTACTTTTGTTGAATCATTCAAGATTTTTAACTTTTTATAAAACTTTAATTGATAAAAATTTGCCTGGATTTGGCTAGGATTTGTTTCACCAGCTTTGAATAAAAGGGTTGAAAGCCATTTTTCAAGCGAGATTTTTTTGTTTTTTAAGGTAATAATTTCTGATGAGTTTTCAAGAAAAGTTGTGTCAGAAAAATCTTTGTTAAAATACGGAGTTAATTTTTGTTTGATTTTTTTGTATCTAAAGTCTAAAAATTTAAGTTTTTTATTAAGATGATCTTCAATAATTTGACAACACTCTTTGATAGGAACATCTAAAGGAATTTGCTTAAAATGAACGTAAAGTTTTTTTTCTAAGGTAGAAATTTCTGACTGAATTTGTAAAATTTGTGAATATTTTTGAATTTCTTGGGACAAATTTTGTAACTTTTCCAGTTCAGGTAAATCAATTTTTTCCAGATTATTTAAAATTTTTAAAAAATCAAACAAATAAAGAATATTATTTAAATGTTGATCTGGATGCATCAAGAAAAAATTAAACTCTTTGATGTTATTGAAAATAGTATGACTTAAATTTGTCAAAGTTAAAATTCAAGTTCTAAATTTGTCTTTTTTGAATTCATCAATAGTTTTTTGACTAAAACCATATCAAGGGTGTTTTTTTAAATTAAAGTTAATAGTTTTTATTTTTTGAAATAAATCACTAAGTCCTCATTCAATTTTTTGAAGGGCAAAATAGTCAATTTTTTTTAGTTTTTCTTCTGGAATTGAAAATTCAAAATTTGGAATATCAACCAAATTTTGATATTCAGCAATTAAGTCATACACACTTTTTTGTAACGGAGGACGAATTTGAGTAAGTTTTTCACCGTAATTATTCAGTTTTTGACGCAATTCAATATAATTATTTTCAATTAAAGCAGACTCTGAAGCATTCAGTAATATTGAATTAGCCCCTTTTTCGAGCGTGGCTAAAAGATTATCAACTACATCTTTTTTGTTAATATTTTCGTTGTGAATTGCTATAACTGAGTCAGATAGTCCAATTTTTTTAAGGTTTGAATAAACAACATTAAGTGCGGCTAACTTTTCTGAAACAAATAAAACTGTTTTATTTCTTGCTAAAAATTCATTAATTATATTAGTGATTGTTTGAGACTTTCCAGTTCCGGGAGGACCATCAAGAATGAAATTTTCACCACGAATTGCGGCCTGAATTGCTTTTTCCTGAGATGAATCGGCTGGCAAAATATGGAAATAATCTGATGGGGAAAGATCATTATTAGAGCTAGAGCCGACGACATTATCTTGATTATTTTCACCGATAGGGGCGACAGAATTATTTGGTTTTGGGGTAGAATTGCCAATTATTTCATTATAAAAAGGATTGTTAATTATTTTTTCTTCATTTTCAACTAAATCAGTGTAAATTTCAATTTTACTATAATCAAAAAGACTCAATTGAATTGAGCGAATTATTTCTCAATTTGAATTAGTGTTATTTTTTTGAAATAATTTTTCAAAATTTAGAAAATTTTCCCTAATTGAGATTGATGTATCAATTTTAAATTTAGATAATTGACTGTCTAAGTTTAAAATTTGCAATTTTTTAAGAAGAGTTAAATTTATGCTTAATGATGAATTATCAAGAAATTCAAGTCAATATTTCTCTTTTCCTTGCTCTAACATTCGACTAAGTTGGGCAGGAAATAAAAAAATAGGACTATAATAAGGGGTTTTTTCATCATCTTTTTCAAATCATTTCAAAAATCCAATACCAAGATAAAGAATATTTATCGCTTTTTCTTCTTTAAAATTTTTGAATTTTGAGTATAAATTTTTGATAATTAAATTCTCTTGCTCAACGGGGAAGTCTGATATTATCAAATTTGAGATGTTTTTAGTACTTATTAATTGTTCTTGAATTTCTTCTAGTGTTAGTGGCGTAAAATTTTTAGGCTTTGATTTTGAAGTTGACTGCTTTTTAGCATTTTTTTCGGGATAACGAAAAAATATTTTTGCTTTAACCTCTACAACATTATCAAGAAAATCATTAAAATTAGGCAATAAAATTCCGAGTTTTATTGGCCTTGTTTTCGTTGGGATGTTTAAATTAAAATTGATTAATCGATTTCTTTTAGAAACATCAAGCAATTTATTTTGTCATTTTTTTAGATCTTCACGAACATTATCAACTTCCATATTTCCCTTATTAAATCAAGTTTTATTATAATATTATAAAATATTTTTTGTAATTTTATTTAAATTAGCTCGAAAATAAAGAATTGTTTCTTGCCTTTTTTAATTAAAAAGAGGTTGTTTTGATCAGCTAGACTAGTATTAATTTCAGAAGAAAATTCAATTTTTATACCGTTAATTTCGAGAGCTTTATGTGAAATAAATTCATTCAATTCACGTTTTGAGCTAAAAATACCAGATTCAATTAGACTATTTTGGTCAAAAAATTTTGCACTAAAATAGGGCAAAATTTTTTTTAGTTCTAATTTATCATCGAAAGTTATTTCAAAATAATTTATTTTATTAAATAAAATTTGGGTTATTTTTTCTGCAATTTCAAGTCCTTTTTGGCCGTGAATATTAAAAACAACCTCTTTTGCCAATTCTTTTTGTAAAATTCGGTCTTTTTTATTTTGATTGTGCAAAGAAATTAATTGCCTAATTGAATCTAGATCTAAAAACGACAGCCAGAGCATAATTTTTTCGGCCTGAGAATCGCTTTGATTCAACAAAAATTGATATAAATTAAAAGGTGAATACATATTTTTATCAAGCCAAATCGGTTTTCCAAGACTTTTGCCAAATTTTTCATTATTTTCATCAGTAAGTAAATTTGTTGTAAAAACAAAAGTCTTGTCCTTATTTTTTAGGTTTGATTTTTTAATAAAATCAAGGCCAGTCACCATGTTGCCTCATTGATCAGACCCCCCTGATTGGGCAATTATGTTGTGATTTTGGGCTAAAAATGTAAAATCTCACCCTTGAATTAGTTGATAAGAAAATTCTGTATATGAAAGTCCAGATTCAATACGCGAAGAAACAGAATCTTTTGTCAACAAATAAGCAATATTAATATTTTTACCAATATCACGCAAAAAGGTTAAAATATTCATATCTTTGTAAATTTCAAAATTATCAAAAACAGGTAAATTAAACGATTTTAGTTGGTTTTTGATTTTTTCAGTGTTATTTTTAACACTTTCAAAGTCAAGTAACTTTCGCTCATTAGGTTTAAATGACGGATCGCCAATCATTCCAGTCGCCCCGCCGACAACGGCAAGAACTTTAATCCCAAAATTTTGAAGGCGTTGTAAAAGATTTATTGAAATGTAATTACCTAAATGAAGCGAGGGCGCTGTTGGATCAAAGCCGATATAAATTCCATTTTCAGAAGAAAGATTTGAAAATCTATCGGAATTAGTGATATCTTTTAAAATTCCTCTTTCCTTTAGCTCATCAAGAAAATCAATTTTATTTTTGTTAGACATAGAAAAATTCTCCAAAATTAGTGCTATTTTTTCAATAAAAGGGCGATTTCTTGATCATAAATTGGCTTATTATCAACATAAGGTGTTTCTAAAATTATTGGAATATTATCAAAAAGTGGGTCATGAACAATTTTTTGAAGAGTTTCAAGACCAATAAAACCTTTGTCAATATTAGCATGACGATCTTTTTTTGAACCAAGCGGATTTGCTGAATCATTTAGATGAATAACTTTTATGTGATTTATTATTTTAGTTTTTATTAATTCTTGTTGAAATTCAGCATAATTTTTGAGATCATAACCAGCATCTCAGACATGACAAGTATCAAGACAAACCCCAATTCTTTCTGAATTTAAGTCTTGAATTATATCGACTATTTCCTCAAAACTTGAGCACATTTCAGTACCTTTTCCGGCCATAGTCTCAAGTAAAATTTCGACATTTTTTGTTTTTTCAAGTATAACTTTAAGTGACTTTACAAGCTGATTTTTTGCTTCTAATCTTGTATAGGTTGTGAAAAAACCTGGGTGCAAAACTAAGAATTTTGCGCCAATAAAGTTCATTTTTTCAATCTCTTTTACCAAAAAATCAATAGAAAAATTAGCTTTTAATGGATTAGCCAAATTTAAAATATAAGGAGCATGAACAACTATATCAACAGGCGGAATTTGCTTGGAAAATTCAGCGACATACTCGTCAAATTTATAATTTTCAGGCTGAGTTCTCATTGTTGACTGGGGTGGACCTAAAAAAATCATTGCTGTATTTGCTTTATTTTTTAGAGAAATATCGATTGCACCAAAAAGGTAATCTGGTTTTTTAAAAGGTACATGTGATCCAATTTTTATCATTTAATTTTAACCTCGCTTAAAATTTCAGGTAATTTAAAACTGTGAATTTCGATGTTTTTAAATTTTTCTTGTAATATTTGGGCAATTTTATCAGTAAAAACTTGCTCAATAAGGTGGGGAATTTCTAAAACTTTGATTTTATGATGCTTGATCGTAAGTTGATCTGATCATTTGAGATCGGAAGTTATAACAAGATTGGCTTTTTGTTTTTTTGCTAAAAGACATGCTAAAATTCCACCTGAACCTGGAAGAATTGCCACTTTTTTTGGCAGAAAATCTTGTGAAAAATTAGCTCGAAAAGTCACTAAATTGCTTTTTAGTGAAATTCTTTTTAAAATTTCTGAAGCCCTTAAATTATTATCAATTAAAATGTTAAAATCATCAATTTTTATAGCGGTACTTGCATCTAGACCTCACTGGTTGGCAATTGAAAATGCGGTTTGGTTGTTTGTTGAGTCAAAATTCGTGTGGAGCGCAAGCACGCTAATTGAGTGTTTTTTTAGAAGGCTGGAAATTTTTTTCTTGTAGGGCGAATTTTGAAATTCTTCCTTTTTTGTAGGATAAAAAAAGAAAGGATGATGTGAAATTATTAAATTATAATTATTTTTAATAGCAAAATCTAAAACACTTTTTGTAAGATCAATGCAAATAAGAACTTTGAAAATTTCAGAATCAAAAAAGAGATTTCAACCGCAATTATCTCAGGCTTGACAGTTTTCTAAGGGAAATTTTTCAAGCAAAAAATCGCCAATTACTTTTGTTTTCATACTTTTTTTAGTTAAAATCACGTAGTGACCATCTTTTTTGAGGGGTTCTTAATTTTTTAAGAATTTTACCCTCTATTTGACGTACTCGCTCCTTTGTAACACGACGCATGGCCGCTAATTCTTCAAAACTATGAGCTTGATATGGAACGCCATTTTCATCAACGCCAACTCCGTAACGGCGTTTGATAAAATCTTTTTCATCATAGTCAAGCGTTGCCTCGATTATTTCAAGTAAAACTTTAGCTTTTTCCTCGCGCTCGGCATATTCAGCTGGCGAAATTATATTTTCATCCTTAATAAAATCAGAAAAAGAGCTATCTTCTTCTTTACCAATTGCTTTATCTAGCGAAATCGGGTCGACATTTATTTTTTTAATATAACGGACTTTTTCAGCTGTAAATTCAGGTCCAAGACGCTGAGCAATTTCTTCGGCTGTTGGATTTAGCCCTTTTTCTTGCTGTAATTCTCGTTCAGCTTTATTAATTTTATTAATAGTTTCGACCATATGAACTGGAATTCTAATTAGTCTTGCCTGATCAGCCACAGCTCTTGTGATTGCCTGACGAATTCATCAAGTTGCATAAGTTGAAAATTTAAATCCTTTAGTGTGGTCGTATTTTGAAACGGCTTTGATAATTCCTAAATTACCTTCAGAAATTAGGTCGATAAAATTTAGACCACGGTTTTTATAGCGTTTTGCGCTGTTTACAACCAGTCGTAAATTACGTTTTATTAGTGTATCACGAGCTTTTTTACCAATTCGACCTTTAATTTGCATTTTACGGGCAAGTTCTTGTTCTTCTTCTTGGCTTAATAATTTTCCGTATTTCCCAATTCAACGCATGTACCATTTGATCATGTCATTTGTGTCGGTGAGTTTATTTCGGTAAACGTCATCACTGTAAACTTTAGGTTTACGAAATTGACTTGAATTTTCATCATTGATATAATCAAGATCGTCAATATCTTGAATTCTTAGTGATTCATCAACTGAGTGGCCAAATTCAATTTCGCCACTGTCATCTTGAGACAAGTCATCAAAATCTTCTTGGTCATCAAGTCTGTCTAGGCTCAAATCTTTATCATCATCTAGATTGTCAACATTTTTCTTTGTTTTATTTTTAGAATTTTTTTGACTAATTTGATCAGCAAAATCTGAACTTGAGACATCTTCGAGATCTTCTTTGTCTAATTCACCACTGATTATTTTTTTCTGCATTAAAATTTGAAAAAACTCGTCTAATTCGTCCTCTGAAACTGAAAGACTTAATTTTTCGATATATTTATAAACTTCTTCATGACTTAAAAATACATTTTCAGCAGTTTTTTTAGAACTTTTTTTGCCAGTTTGTTTTTGTTTTTCTTCTAATTGTTTTTGTAATTTTTCAATAACAAACTGATAACGTGACTCGGGACTATTAGCTGATTCTGAAAAACTATCAGAATTTTCTAGCTTGTGGTTATCTTCAAAAAGTTCTTTGTTTTTGGAGGTTTTTTGCTCTTTTGCTGTTGTTTTTGTTTGTTTTGTCTTTTTTTTGGGTTTTTCTAATTTTTCTTGTTCTAATTCTAAATCCTCATTTTTTGCGGTTTTAGATTTTGTGGTTGAAGCCACTTTAGCTTTTGCTTTTAGAGTTTTATTAGTTGAGTTAATGTTTTTTGATAATTGATTTAAAGTTTTAGTTCGAAATGCCTCGATACTTTTTAGAAAATCAGATTGATGCTTGGTTGTTTTAATAACATTAAAAAAATTCTCAATTTGTTCATATGAGTTTTTTCTTTTTTCATTAACAATAATTTTTTTTGAATTTTTAGTGTCCAAACTGTCAGAATCAACATTCAAATTTAAATTAGAATTTACTTGGACTTGCTGCTTTGTTTTTTTACGTGAAGTTTTTAACTTTTTTTCAGCGGTTTTAGTTGCTGACTTTGTAGATTTTCCAGAAAAACTATAAGTTTTTTGGGAATTTTTAGGTTCTTGTATTGCCAATTTATTTCCAATTTTCATTATTCCCGCCCCCTTAAATTTCCTCGTTATACAAATCAATTACAAAATTATTTTTATTATTTTTTGAAAACTGACGTAAATTTTCGTTATTTATTCATCTTCTTGATTCATTAATATTTTTAACATAGTTTTCAACGTCGTCTAATGTTCTTTCATGTACATTATAATTTTTAAAGTCATATTCTGGTATTTTTAAGTGTTCATTTAATGAAGTGGTTACTTCATCAATCTTTTGTATAGTTTGCTTGTAAATTTCGGGATTTTTTCTATCGCTAGAATATAATTTTTCAACAAACTTATTATTAAGTGAATTTAAAAATTTAAAATTTAAACTTTTAAAATAAGAAAATTTTTGCTGATCACCTTCAAGAAAATCCTTCAAAACAATTAAAAATAATTTTGCCTCAATATATTCAAATTGATATGGCCGGTTTTCATAGCTATTCCTTTTATTTAGTTGTTTATTTTCAAAAAAATCCCCATATTTTTCAAGTTCCCGATGAGGTTTGGGTGGTGACTGAATTGGTTTTATTCAGCGAAAAGCGCTTTTTTCAATACCTAAGTCCTCTTTAATTTTTTTCAAAAAAACACCTAGTAATGGGCTATTTTGAGCATGCAAACTTTGCAAAAACGGCGTAAATTTGTTAACAAATTCGGTAATTTCATCGCTAGAATTTTCTTTGATTTGATTTTTGTAAAAACTGTAGGCAAAATCAAAGCAATTTTTGCGGTCTGAAAGTTTTTCTAAAAAACTCTCAGCCCCAAAATTATTTAAATATTCATCAGGATCTTTTCCGTCAAAACCTGATATAATGTAAGTTTTAATTTTGTTTTGCGAAAGTGTGAGTGCCGATTTTAAGGTAGCCTCAAGACCAGCCCGATCACCGTCAAGGGCAATGACAACTGTAAAATTATTCAATAATTCACAGTGTTTTTTAGTCAAAGAAGTGCCCATAAGGGCAATTACATTTTTAATATTGACCTTGTAAAATGCAATAACGTCAAAAAAACCTTCTGTAATAAAAATTTCTTTGGGATTGTCAGCGATTGCATTTTTATAATTATAGAAAATTTCAGATTTAGAAAATAACTTACTTGATGGCGAGTTTAAATATTTTGGTTCACATTTAGCGTTAGGCAAACAACGACCTGAAAATCCAACAACTTTTCCTTCTAAATTTTCAATAGGGAAAACAATTCGATTTTGAAAAAAATCAAAACCTTGTTGATTTAAAAGTGAGTAATCCTTTAAAGTTTCCTCATTAAATAATTTTGAATCAACAAGTCGAGGTTTTAAAAATGAACTTGGCGCAAAGCCGATTTTAAATTTTTCAATAATTTCGCGACTTAGCCCTCGCGAATTTATAAAGTTGTAAATTTCCAATTCTTGTCGGTTTTTAGGGCTTTTTTTGGCTCTTGATGTAATTGTAAGTAGCTCTAAAAGATAAAGTGAGACCGAATTTTCAAAAGCACGCAATGCTTGAAGTTCAATTTGAGAATAAACTTTTTCAGGGGCCAAATTATTTGCTAATTTAAGATTTAAATTGTATTCCTTGTTAAGATATTCGACAGCTTGAAAAAAGTTTAAATTTTTTCAAAGCATTACAAAGCTAACAATATTTCCGCCTTTTTGACAAGAAAAACACTTAAAAATTTGCTTAGAAATTGAAACTGACAGTGATGGATTTGTGTCCTCATGAAATGGACAAAGTCCAACAAATGTGTTTCTTCCATTGGGCGAAAGCTGGATTGCTTGTGAAATTAACCCGTAAATATCGGTGTTTTTTAAAATATGAGCTAAAATTTGCTGCTTATTCATTTGAAGAATTTTCCTCTATAAATTGGATAATTTCGGTGATTTTTATTCTTTTTTGTTCACAAGTATCGCGAAATCTGATTGTTACACTTTGATTTTGAATTCCGTCTTCATCGACTGTAATGCAAAAAAAAGTTCCAATTGAATCTTGATAATAATATCTTTTGCCAATAGTTCCTGTATTTACAAAAGTTGCAGCAATTCCATGACTAACAAGCATTTTTCATATTTCTTCTGCTTGAGGTGAAAATTTTTTTAAAAGCGGTAAAACCGCAACTTTATATGGACTTAAAATAAAAGGAAATTTAAGAAAATAACGGTCTTTTTCGATGTCATGAACAAAATTTTGCTCTAAAATCGCTAACATAAGTCTGTCTAAGCCAATTGATGGTTCAATTATGTATGGTAAAATTTTTTGACCGGTTGCAGAATCGACAAATTCAAGATTTTCACCACTTTTAGCCATATGATTTTTAAGATCAAAATTTCCACGGTTAGAAATTCCAATTAGTTCACCTCAGCCAAAATTAAAAAAATACTCAAAATCAGTGGTTGCTTTTGCATAATGAGCCAATTTTTCGGGTTGATGATTGCTAATTCGGATTGAATCTGACGAAAAACCTAATTTTGATAGAAAAAGTTGAACTTTTTCTATTTCAGAGTGAAAAATTTCATCTGCTTGTTCAGGTCTGACAAAAATTTCCTGTTCTAGTTGAGTAAATTCGCGGGTTCGAAAAATGAAATTTCCAGGTGAAATTTCGTTTCGAAACGATTTTCCTACTTGGGCAATTCGAAGAGGTAAGGTGTTTTTAGTAAATCTTAAAAGTGATTTAAAATTTATAAAAATTCCCTGTGCTGTTTCAGGTCGCAAATACAATGTTGTTTTTTCATTTTCAACAACACCTTGTTCGGTTTGGAATAAAAGATTGAAATTTTTGGGAATAGATCAGTCAGTTTTTGATCCATCATAATTTTCAATTTTAGCCAAATATTGCTGAATTTCTTGTTGATTTAATTTTTCAAAAATTAAATTTGGAAAATTATTTTCAAACAAATGGTCAACACGATAACGTTTTTTATTAATTTTATTTTCAACTAGTAAGTCGCTGAAATTTTCAAGATGACCTGAGGCCTGTCAAACTTTTGGGTTAAGCAAAATTTTTGTGTCAATAAAAAAGGCATTAAGATCTTTATTTATAAAAAAATCAGCCCAAAAATTTTCAATATTTTTAGCTAAAAGAACACCAAGGTGGCCATAATCATAAGAATTTGCTAAACCTCCATAAATTTGTGAACTAGGAAAAATAAATCCTAAATTCTTTAGATAATTAATAAAAAATTGGTAGTTTTCAAATTTGGCCATAATTTATCCTTTTAATTTTCTTTTTTATTTAAAAAATGAATCAAAATTAATATTTTTTGATGAAAATTCAGACATTTTTTTGGACATTGATTCAAACTCACTAATTAAACGGTTAAATTCAGCACCTGTTCGACCTGAACCGCGAATAATTCGATTCCTGCGAGATGGATTTTTTAAAAGTTTTGGTTTTTTGCGCTCTTCAAGTGTCATTGATGAGATTAAAATTTTATAAAGTTTCATTTTTTGCTCGACATCATCAATCTGACTTGCATTAATTTTGCCCGATAATCCAGGAATCATTTTTATTATTTTCGAAAATTTTCCAATTTTTTGAATTTGAGCAAGACTATTTAGAAGGTCATCTAAATTAAATTGACCAGAAAACATACGGTGAGACAGTTTTTTAACGGTTTGTTTGTCAATATTTTCTTCGGCTTGTTCTAAAAGTGACATCACATCGCCCATTCCTAAAATTCGATCAGCGATTCTGTTTGGATGAAATAGTTCTAAGGCAGAAATTTTTTCGCCTGAACCAATAAATAAAATTGGAATTTTAAGCAAATGTGTAATTGAAAGAGCCGCCCCTGCACGTGCATTTGAGTCTAATTTTGTAATAATTGACCCTGTTAAATTAATTTCTTTATGAAAAGTTTCGGCAACATTTATTATATCTTGACCAGAAAGGGCATCAAGAACAAAAAGAATTTGATCAGGTTTTACAGCTTTTTTAATTTCAACTAACTCGGTCATCAGTTCAGAATTAATTGAAAGACGACCGGCTGTATCAAAAATAACAAGGTCATAATTGTTATTTTTGCTATAAATTAGGGCATCTTTTGCGATTTCAACAGGAGTTTTTTCAATATAAAAAACATCAATTGAAACTTGTTTACCTAATTGTTTCAATTGATCAATCGCTGCAGGACGGTAAGTATCACAAGCTACTAGTAAAATTTTTTTTGAAAAATTTTTCTGACGAGCATAAACTGCAAGTTTTGCAGTAGTTGTAGTTTTTCCTGAACCTTGAAGACCAACTAGCATTATTGTTGTTGTTGGTTTTTTAGCAAAATTAATAGACTTTGCACTAACTCCAAGAACTGAAACTAAATTTTGGTGTAATATTTTCAAAAATTCTTGCTGGGGATTAAGTTTGGAAGTCAGCCCGTTTGTTAAAACTTGATTTTTAACCTGAGCAATAAAATTTTTAACAACTAATAAATTAACGTCAGCCTCAAGTAAAGCAAGACGAATTTCACGAATAATTTCTGCTAAATCTTGCTCATTAATGGTTACAGATTTTTGAATTTTTTTTAAAGATGACTGAATTCTATTGGTCAAAAAATCTAACATTTTAAAAATAGAAAATTTTTCCTAAAAAAACAGGAAAAATTTTATACCTTTCTTTATATTTTTTGATTTAAGTTTAATAATTATTTAGCTTCTTTTATTTGTGAATTAACTTCTGTATAAAAATCCACAGCTTGTTTTTCGATGCCTTCTCCAACTTCAAAGCGAACAGCTTGGACTAATTTAGCAGAATTTTGTTCTAAATACTTACCAACAGAAATGGCACTATCCGTTGCTAAAGGTTGAAATTCAAGAACGAATTCTGATAATTCTTTTTCAATCTTACCACGTTTAATTTTTTGCTTGATTTCTTCAGGTTTCTTTTCAAAATTCTTATCTAAGGCAAGTGAATCTTCAACTTTTTGAGTGATTTCTGCAAGTCTTTCTTGAGTCACATCGGACTCAAAATTAAATTCTGGATTTAGAGCTGAAACATGCATAGAAATATCTTTTGCAACAGTGCAATTTCCACCATCTATAACAACAACAGAAGCGATTTGTCCGTTAGAATGTGTATAGAGTCCAACTTTTTGTCCTTCTAAAATTTTGGTTTTCAGCACACGACGCAAAGTTATTTTTTCACCCATTGTTGCTGTAGATTCGATTAACATTTCTGCAATTGTACGGGAATCAGGGTTTTTAATAGTCAAAGCAGTTTCTAAATTATCAAAGTCATTTTCTAGAAGTAATTTGGCAATTTCACCTTGAAGTTTGACAAAATTTTGATTTTTAGCAACAAAATCTGTTTCAGAATTAAGTTCAAAAATTAAAGCATGTTTTTCACATTTAGTTGCTAAAACTAAACCTTCTGCAGCAATACGGTCAGCTTTTTTTAGTGCTTTTGACTTACCATTTTCGTGAAGTCATTTAATAGCCGCTTTTATTTCATAATCAGAGTTTTCAAGAGCTGTTTTGCAATCAACAAAAGGAGCATCCGTAATTTCTCTTAATTCTTTAATTTTTGCTAATTTATCTATTTTTAACATTTTTTACTCCTTTTTTATTAATTATGCAATTTTAGATTCACTAGACTGGCTAGGGTTTTGTGCTTTTTTATCGCCTGGTTTGTTTTTAGATTTATCAAACTTTTCGAATTTATCAAATGAATTACGGCGAAATCTTAGTTGTTTTTGCTCTTTATCAGGATCTTCTGGCAAAATAATTTGCTCATCAGGCTGATATGCAAAAAGTTTTTTACCACCTTTTGCTGATGAAATTGCATCAGCTAAAATAGTAAAAATTAATGTGATTGACTTAGTTGAGTCATCATTAGCCGGAATTCCAAAATCAACCAAAGATGGATCGACATTTGAATCTGTTATTCCGATAATTTTAATTCCTTTTTTACGGGCTTCCTTAACTGCGATTATATCTTTTAAAGGATCGGCAACTAACATTATTAATGAAAAAAGTGGAACGTCTTTTAACCCTTTAATTCCGTTAAGATTTTTTTGTAATTTAGCTAATTGTTTTTGTTTTGAAAGTATTTCTTTTTTTGTATAACCTTCAAAATTTTCTGCTGTTTGTTTTTCAAGTTCTTCCATTGCTTTGAGACGCGACAAAATTGTACGACTGTTTGTCAAAGTTCCGCCTAATCAACGACCAGAAACGTATATTGAATTTGTACGGATTGCTTGTTCTTCAATGGCTTTTTTTGCTTGTTTTTTTGTACCTACAAAAATAAATTTAGCACCTTTTTGGGCAAATTTTTCAACTAATTTATAAGCAATTTCTAACATTTTTTGAGTCTTTAAAACGTCAATAATGTGAGTTTCATTACGCTTTCTTTTTAGTAAAAATTGTGCCATTTTAGGGTGTCATTGCGATGATTTATGACCAAAATAAACACCCGCTTCTAATAGTTTTTGCTTTGAAACGATAGGAATTTCCGCTGAGTTTTCAGTAGAAATTTCGCCAATGTTCAACATTTGATTATCTTTTTGTTCGATATTTTGGTTTTGTTTAGCTGTTGTTGCCTTATCCATGTAATATTTCCTTTTGTTTGTTGTTTCTACTTAAAATTTCTAACAGACAGAACTTAAAAAAGCACATCTATCTGAATCCATTTTAATGATATTTGAGCTAATATAAATTAAGAATTTAATTATACCATAAAATAAAAAATAAACAATAATTTAAACCATTTGATCAATATAAGTAATAAAATCAATGATTCCAGGGTATGTAAGTGTAATTTCTATCCCTTCTTTTTCTAAAAAATGAGCAGAAATTGACTTTTTTGAAAAATCTATTTTGTCGACACTTAAAATGTAAAATTTTTCAAGCTGTTTGAAAAAAATGATGAAAAATGCGCAACCAAAATGTTTTCTAATTTTATGCAGATAATTGATTTGATGGTCTGGAATTTGCTTTAAATTTAAAACGTTTTCATTGGTACTTTTGGCTTCAAAAGCAACAAAAATTCCTTTATAAATTCCATAATAGTCAACGGTTGACTTTTTTAACACAAAAGCATCATTTAAGGTCAAATCTTTTTGAACAGCTTTAAAACCAATATCTAGATTTTTTTTGTGAAAAATCGCAATGTCGTTTTGATAATAAAATTCAATTGTGTTATTAATAATTTTTTCAAGAAACATTCCGCGGTTTTTATGATTCATATTTTTATTTAAATTTTTAAGCTTTTTTTTGCCAAAAAAGGAAAAAAATGGGAAAAACAAGCACTTTTTCTCATTTTTAGCTTAAAATTTAAAAATTTATTAATATTAAGCGGGATGCAGTTCCCCCTGGGTAAAAATTAAAACCTCAGATTTAGAAGCATATATAACACCGTCGGTAATTCTAAATTTGACTTCTTCTTTTTCGTTTAAAACATACAATACCGATGGTGCAATTATTCCGCAAAAAGGTGTTATACCGTATTGGGCAACACGGTATCCTAGTTGTGTTTTTGCAGTAACTGAAACTGGTTGGGATTCTAAAATGATTCCTTTTTGACTAAAGATTTTAAGATTAATTGTTTTCACTTCATCCCATCTTTTTTGCCTTTTCTAATGCTTGATTAATTGTCCCAACGTATAAAAATGCTTCTTCAGGGACATTATCAAATTTGCCAGATAAAAGTTCGCTAAAATTATTAACTGTGTCTTCGATTTTAATAAACTGGCCTTCAATTCCTGAAAATTTTTGAGCTACAAAAAACGGTTGGGATAAAAAATTCCTAATTCGGCGGGCTCTTGCAACAACTTGTTTATCTGACTCACTAAGCTCGTCAACACCCAAAATTGCGATAATATCTTGTAATTCCTTGAATCTTTGTAAAATTTGGACTACTTTTTTAGCTACTTCATAATGCTGTTTTCCAACAACACTAGGATCTAAAGCTCTTGAGGATGACGCTAAAGGATCAACCGCTGGATAAATACCCAAAGCAGCAATCCCACGGTCTAAAACTGTTTTGGCATCAAGGTGCGAAAATGTAGTTGCAGGGGCAGGATCTGTGATATCATCAGCAGGAACATAAACGGCCTGAACTGAAGTTATTGATCCTCTAATTGTTGATGTAATTCGCTCTTGAAGCTGACCCATTTCAGTTGAAAGTGTCGGTTGATAGCCAACAGTTGATGGAATTCTACCTAAAAGTGTTGAAACTTCTGAACCAGCTTGAGTAAATCTAAAAATGTTATCAATAAAAAGTAGAACGTCCTGATTGTCTTGATCACGAAAATGTTCGGCCATTGTCAAAGCAGAAAGAGCAACTCTCATTCGCGCACCAGGAGGTTCGTTCATTTGACCAAAAACTAAAGCAGTTTTGTCTAAAACACCACTGGCTTTCATTTCAAAATAAAGGTCATTTCCTTCACGTGAACGCTCACCTACTCCAGCAAAAACTGAAAGTCCACCGTGTTTAGTTGCTATATTATTAATAAGTTCTTGAACTAAAACGGTTTTCCCAACTCCCGCTCCTCCAAAAAGACCGATTTTTCCACCTTTTACAAACGGAATTAATAAATCGATGACTTTAATTCCTGTAACTAAAATTTCACTTACAGCTTTTTGTTCTAAATATGTTGGGGCAGGTGAGTGAATGGGTTTTTTTTCGACTGAATCAAGAGACGGGCCACTATCAATTGGATTTCCTAAAACATTGAACATTCGTGATAAGACTTGATTTCCAACCGGGACTGAAATTTGCGAACCTGTGTCTTTTACTTCTAAACCTTTTGATAAATTATAAGTCATTGACATTGCAATTGCGCGGACAATTCCTTCACCTAAATGTTGGGCAACTTCAAAAACGATTTTTTGATTGTCAACTTCAACTTCAAGGGCTGAAAGAATTGCAGGCATATGATCGTTTGGGAATTGAACATCAATAACTGGGCCAAAAATTTGAACTATATGACCTATATTAATCTTTTTTTTCATTGTTTTACCTACTTTTGCTACATTTTTCCGCTGATAATTTCGATAATTTCTTGGGTAATCATCGACTGGCGGCTTGAGTTTATTTCAAGTTCTAATTTTTGAAGAATATCTTGGGCGTTTTCTGTTGCACTTTCCATTGAAGTTCGACGAGCAGATGTCTCAACTAATTTAGATTCGATAAATATTTTTTCCAAAAGGGATTTAATATAAAAAGGAATTAGTTTTTTGAGTACTTCAACTGCATTAGGTTCAAATTCAATTCCATAACCCTCTTGTTTTGTTTTGTTTTTTGCAAAATCAAATAAGTTAATAATATTTGGCTTTGATTGAATTATATTTATAAATTTATTATAACAAATGAAAATTTTTTTATACTTTTTATCAGAAATTGCCTTATTTATTAAGTTTGTGACTTCAATAATTGGTTCAGAAAAATTCGTCTCTTCAACTCCGGGAAAATACTTGATAATATTTTTAGGGTACCTTAATGATATGTAATTATAAATTTTCTTGCCAAAAATAATAATGTCATCATTTTTTGTTAAATCAGGAGTAATTTTTTTTAAAATTTGATTATTGAGGGCACCGCAAAAACCTAAATTTGAACCAAAAACAATGTAAAGATTTTTTTCAGAGTTTGTTGTTGTTAGCTCCTCGGGTGTTTTGCATAAATTTGCCAAAATATTTTGCATAATATAGTCTAAATTCTCAAAATATTCTTGAGATGACTTAAATTGACGTTTAATTTTGGGAATTTTTGAATTAGCTATCATTTCCATAACGCCAGTAATTTTTTTTATATTTTGAATTTGGGTAAATCTTGCGCGAATTCTGTTTAATTTAGGCATCTTTACTCTCTTTTATAAAAAACCGATTAAAAACTTCGACCTGAATTAAATTTTTCAATCAAATTTGTTACTGAATTTAAAATTAAATTTAGATCATCATCTTTTAAAACAAGATTATGATCAATTTTTTCTAAAATTGACTTAATTTTAGAATCTGTATCTAAATATTTAAGAAAAACAGATTTAAACGATTGCATAGATTCAAGTTGCAAGCGATCAATTAGATGTTCTTTAATCAAAATTAACATCATTACTTGTTGAATTTGAGAAAAATGTTGTTGATTTTCTTGTTTTAAAAGTTCATAAATTTTGTTCCCGCGATCAAGAATTAACTGCGAACTTGGTCCTAAATCAGATCCAAATTGTGCAAAAGCCTTAAGTTCATTATATTGTGCCAGTTCTAATTTTAATGATGAAGAAGCTCATTTCATTAATTTAGATTGGGCCGCTGAACCTACCCGCGAAACTGACAGACCTATATCGATTGCCGGTTTTTGCCCTGAATTAAAAAGATTGTCACGAACAAAAATTTGGCCGTCGGTGATAGATATGACATTTGTAGGAATATAAGCTGAAATATCTCCGGCTTGAGTTTCAATTATTGGCAAAGCAGTAATCGAACCGCCACTTTTTTCATCGGATAACTGTGATGAGCGTTCCAAAAGGTATGAGTGCTGGTAAAAAATATCTCCAGGAAAAGCTTCTCTTCCCGGCGGCCTTCTTAATAAAAGTGAGAGCGTTCTGTATGCAATAGCATGTTTTGATAAATCATCATAAATTATCAAAACATCTTTACCTTTATGCATTCAATATTCGGCAATTGAGGTTCCAGAATATGGCGCTAAATATTGTAAAGGTGATAATTCACTAGCTCCTGAAACAACAACTGTTGTATAATCAAGCGCGCCTTTTTTTTCAAGAAGAGCGACAATTTGTGCTACACTTGAATTTTTTTGACCAATTGCAACATAAACACAATAAACATTTTTACCTTTTTGGTTTAAAATTGTGTCAATAGCGATTGTTGTTTTTCCAGTTTGACGGTCGCCAATTATTAACTCACGTTGTCCTTTTCCAATTGGAACTAGTGAGTCAATTGCTAAAATTCCGGTCTGAAGTCCGCGATCAACACTTTTTCTATCCATTATCGAAGGCGCGTTTGTAAAAATTTCAGATTTTATACTATTGTCAAATTCACCTTTGCCATCAATTGGAAGACCAAGGGCATTAACAACACGACCTAAAAGTTGATCACCAACTGTAATTGAAATGACAGACTTTGTTCTTCTGACGGTTGAGCCTTGAAAAACAGAGTTTTCATTTCCCATAATAACAACACCAATTAAATCTTGTTCAAGATTAAGTGCAATTCCAAAAACACTATTTTCAAATTGAACAAGTTCACCAAATTTTACTTTTTCAATCCCGGAAACAAGCGCAACTCCATCTCCAACAACAATAACTTTTCCAATATCATCATGTTGAATTTTGGATTCGAAATTTTTAATTTCATTTTTAATTATTGCGGTTAAATTTATATCTTTGTTCATGTTAAAAACCTTTAAAATCTATATATTTTTTATGAGTTTTTGTTTGAGTGAGCGCAACTGTGATGAGAGTGAATGTTCAAAAACATGGTTATCAATGGTTATTTTGATTCCAGAAATTAATTTTGGATTTATTTTTGGTCGCAAAACTATTTTTTTGTTTAATTTTTGGGAAATTAAGTCTTCAAACTTAGCAATTTCTGATGGTGATAATGGAAATGCGCTTTGGATTTGACCCCAACTTTGGCCTAAATAAGCATTTGCAAGCTTTATATATTTAATTAAAATTTGATTATAATGCGAAAAAAGATTGTTTTTGCATATTACTTTAAGAAAATTTATCATATAAGTGTCAATTTTAGATTCAAAAATTTTCTCTATCAAAGTATATTTTTCACTTTTTGAAATAAAATGTGAAGCGAAAATCGAAATTAAAGAAGGATTGGCGCTAACTAAATCAATTATATAAAAACTATCATTTATAAATTGATCCACTTTTTTTTCAGATATTGAAATTTCTAAAAGTGACTCAGAATATCCATAAATATTTTTTACCTGTGGGTGCATTTTTATTCTCTAATATTTTTCTCAGATTTTAGCAAATTTTCTAGATCTAAAACCAATTTTTCGTGTAAGTCTTTATTGTTTTGCTCTTGATTTACCAAAAATTTCTTGCTTATATCAGTAGCAACATTAATAATATTTTCCTGATATTTTTTTACAATTTCTTTTTCGTATTCAGTTAAAACTTTTTGACCTTCAGAAATAAGGCGACGAGCTTCTTCGGTGGCTACTTTTTTAGAGTCTTCGATAAGCTTATTTGCCTCAAGTTGAGATTGATGTTTTAAATCAATGCAGTATTGCTTTGTTTCTTCTAAATGATTTTGCGATTGTTTTGCTAATTCTTTAGCTTCATTATTTGACTGAACTGTTGAGTCGATGTGATTTTGGAGAAAAGCCTTACGTTCTTTGATATATTTTTTAAGTGGACGATAGACAAAATAAGTCAAAACCAAAAATAAAATTAAGAAACTAGTAAGTGTTGCAGCAACTACATAAACATTAGGGATTATCCCTTTAAACAATTCACTTAATGATTGATTAATACTTTCCATTTTTTACAAATTTGGGATTAACCTTGTACGAAAATTAGGATAAAGGCAATTAAAAGCGCGTAAATTGATGATGTTTCTGAGATAGCTGTTCCAATTATTAACACACGAAAAACTTTTTTTTGCGCTTCAGGATTTCTTGCAATAGCATCACAAGCTTTCCCAACAGCATAACCTTGACCGGCACCAACGCCAATAACTCCGATCATTGCAAGTCCGGCACCTAAATATGCAAATGCAGACGCATTTAGTCCTGAATTAGTGGTATTGACAGCAGTTTCTTGAAAATTTTGAACAATTTGTTGCGAGAAATTTATAACAGATTCCATTTTTTTCCTTTTTTTTAGAATAAATTTATAATAAATTAATTATTTTGTTTAAATAATAATTAAGTTTGAACAATGTTCAATGCGTTTTGTTCAATTTTTTGTTTATTTGGTGGGTGATTTACTTCCATTCCTCAATATGAAACAGTTAGAATTACAAAAATAAATGATTGTATCAACGAGCCGATAATATCAAAATAAATAAGAAACGGTGGGAAAATTAATACAACCGGTAAATTAAAATTACCAAAAACACCTAACGGGATTTTTTGGTAAAGTCAAAGAATTCCTGAATAAATAATCAAAAAGAAAACGGAACCTGAAATTATGTTCCCATACATTCTGAAAGAAAGTGAAATTAGTGGAGCCGGTACTCCTATTATTTTGAGTGGATTTTTTCCAAATTCAAGTAAATAATGTCATTTTGCATAAATTGTTCCAACAACAAAAATCCCTAGTCAACTAATTACGGCCAAACTTAGGGTTACCGAAATTGAGGTAGAAATTGGCTCAAGACCTGCGAGTGATAATAAATTACCTAATAAAAAAAATGTAAAAAGAGAAAAAATGTAAGGTTTTGCTTTATTTACATAACCTTCACCAGCAGATTCAACAAGATCATCAATAAATAAAAAGTATGATTCTGCAAATAAAACTATTGCTGAGGGAGCTTTATCAACTTTTGCTTTTTTTATGTGAAAAAAGATAATAATGGATAAAATTATTACAAAAACTACTAAGATAAAAAGAGTAAATAATTGCGGTTGATTTCAATCTGAAAAAAAATTCATTTTTACTCCTTTATTTTTTATGCTTTAACATTAAATAGTAAATTATAGCACTAATTGGAAAAATTGTATAACCAAAAATAAAAGAAATTATATTTATTGGTGTAAGTAAAAAGTCCAAACTATTTTTATCGACTGTTTGGAATGATTTATTAATGAGAAAAATAGCTAACAAAATTGTAGTTTGAAACAAAATTAATATAATATAAACAAAAAAAGCAAAAAATGAAGAGGTTTTTTCTTTATTTTTTGCTTTTTTTGTTATGATGCTAAAAAATAAGTTTTTTGAAAGCAAAAAGGATGTAACACTAAAAAAAGAAAACAATCACCCTAAAATTAGTGTGTAATTTCAAATTGCAACCAAAGATAAAATTAATGCAATTACTAAAAAAATCTTAAAATAAAAGTAATAAAAATATTTCATTGCTTTAAATAGCCTAATTTTTAAATGATTTTAGCACAACTAATTTTTTTAAACCTATTTTTTTATTTACGCTTGCGATAATATTCTTAACTTTTTGACTAGTATTTAACATACTTTTATCATAATCAGAAATTTTTGACAAACAAATTCCAAACCCTAATAATAATGAAAAATCATCAATTTTGTTTGCAAGTGCAACTAAATTATTGTACAGCAAATCATAATTATTTGAAGGTTGAGATAAATCTGTAAAAAAACGGTTTTGTTCTTTGTTTTTTAACTTAAAATATATTTCAACACGGTTTGCCCCTTTGTTAAACTGGTCTAGTTTGGCGACTAAACTTGGTAAAAATTCTGAAATTAAAAGTAGTGTTTCTGTTTTTGTAAGTGTGTCACAATGAGAAAAAGTGCGAAAATGTGAGACACTTTTGAAATTTTCTGGCTTGTTTGAAACAATGTTGTCTCCTGTTGAAGTCAAAGATTGAAATAGCTCATGACGCTGAACACCTAAAACTTGAATAATTTTTTCATTATCAACTCCTGCTTTTACTAGATCATTAATGGTAAAAATTCCAATATTTTTTAGTTTTTGAGCTGTAACCATTCCTATTCCAAAAAGCTTTTCGATTTTTTGGGAATAAATAAGTGGTTTGATTTTATTTCTTGGAATAACAGTGATTTTTTCTGGTGTATGTTTTGCTAAATTAGTGGCCATTTTTGCCAATAATTTATTATGAGAAACACCTATTGAAATTGGTAATTTAAGTTCTTTTTGTAACTTTTTCTTAATATAGTACAACATTTGGTAAATTGTATTAAATTTGTTAAGATAATCACTCAAATCCAAAAAGCACTCGTCAATCGAGTAAATTTCAATTTTTTTTGTAAAATTTTTAGTGATAAAATCAAAAAATTGCCTTGACAAAAACCGATAATAAGCCAAATTTGGTTCAATTACAACCAAATTTGGGATCTTTTTTTTAATATTTATCGTTTTATCGGTAATTTTGAAACCTTTTTCTTTGACCTCTTTAGAAATAGAAACAGCCATTGCAAAATCCTCTTTTCGAGAAATTGCAATTGGCTGCCCTTGTAATGTTGGATCAAGTCTAATTTCTGATGAGACAAAAAAAGTATCAATATCAATGTGGGCAATTATTTTTGGCATATGACAAAAATAATTATACTATTATTTTATTTTTTTACAATTTAGCGCTAAATATCTTGGTACAAGCTAATTTTATAATTTCTATTTAATTTATTCTTTTTATATTTTCAGAGAATTTCAATATAAATTGTTTGCTGATTTTCATCAATTTTGTACCGAAAATTCAAAGATCCAAATGATACTTTAACTTTTGAAATAATTTCCTTGATAACATTTTCAACTAATCACTCATCAATATAAACTTTTCCTTGTTTTACTTTTATTGTATCGTAAAAATCATTAGCATAAATATTGGGAAAAACATCGTTATCTTTGTATTCTGATTCATTTTTGACTTCAAAATCTAGTTGTTTTTTTAAAGGTGATAGTGATTTTTCAACTCTAGAATTATACAAATACCAACCTAGGATTCCACCGCCGACAATAATCCCTGTTGCAAGAAGGCCTGATAAAATTTTAGCAGTGATTTGCATCTATTCTTCTAACTGATTTTCTTCATCTTCTTTAAAATTAGTAAAAGAAAGATCTCTTAGCTGCTCAATTGTTAAAAAATTAGTTGCAACATATTTAAAATCTTGATTAGAAATTTTAATTTCGTCAGATTTTATAAAAGGAGTTAGGTAATTTGTTATTTTCAGACGGTAAATTCCTTTTTTCTTTTCATAGTCAATCAATTTTTTGTGTATTTGTTGAGAAAAACCAACACTAATTTTCTCAAAATCAGAATTAATAGACATTTCAACTTTTGGATTTAAGGATCCTGAAAAATTATAAGGAATAATGAATCCTTGTTGGGAAATTTGTGAATTTCCACTAAAAACAACCCGTTCTTTTGAATCATAAAAAGTACTTGAAGTTATAAAAATATCCCCAATTATGTATTTTCCTTCAACAATTTCAGGTTTTGTGTTTTTATTATAGATATCTGGGCGAAATTGGAAGGATAAATTTAAAAAATTTTTTGCTGCTGTGGCTGATTTTATTGGCAGATTTGTCAGTTTTAAATCAGAAATATTGATTTGGCGATCGATATTTCCGGCATGAAAAGTCTCAGGATCAACCCCAACTTTGAAAATATTTATATTGTGTTTTTCTTGAATAAATTTAACAGGGAAAAAATAAACTGTTTGTTCGTCGATTTTTTCATAAGTTTTAGAAAATTCACGTGAGGCGTCAGCTCCTAAATTTGCCATTTTTATTGATTTTAAGAGCTTAAAACCAATTCCTTGATTTTGGATAGAATATTCTTTGCGTACATCTGAAAAATTGCGGATTTTTACCACATTATCAAGCATCATTTTTTGCTCGTTATCTTTTGTCAAATACACTAAAATATTATCTATTTTTTGAAATTTGTCAGTATTATCTTTGCTTTTTTGGCCATCAAGACCACCAAAAGTAAAAATTGCTTGATTAAATCGCTCGGGTAATAATTCTAAAACTTTTGGACCTGCAGGAATTGAATTATTTACTTGAACATAAGCATTCACTTTTCCCGGTATTTTTGAAAAAACAGTGACAATTACTGTATATCTGTTTGAAACAATATCGCGTTCGATTTTTACAAATTGTCTAATTCCATTAGGTGATGAATTTGATGCATAGTTAAAAGAAATTTGGCCATAGCTTCTTGCAATTTGAATTTCAGGGCTTTGGCTTGGAATAAGATCTAAATTCATAAACTAAAGATTCAAAATTATAATAAATTGGTCGATTGCTTTGTGCATATTTTTATAATATGTAGATTTTGACCAGTATTTTTTAATTCAATTACGGTCATTATCGATAAATTCTTTGATTAAAAGTTTAGTGTATCTAGGCTCTAAGAGTGAAAGTGCTCTTTCGATTGCTGAAATTGGTAAATCATCATTTTTATTTGCAATTCCTAAAGTTTCATAAACTTTTTCTTTTTGTGAGTGGAGTTTATTAGTTTTATGATATAGGAATAAAAAAGAAACTAGTGATTTTTTTTGAACAAATGTCCATTCTGATGGATCTTTTAATTTTTTACGCAATGATCTTGCAGGTTTACGGAAATTATCCATTTTTGTAACTCCTATTAAGAAAAATATTTAAACTCAAAAGAAATTAATAAATGGTCAAAATATTTTAACTTCATTGAAATTCAAAATTATAAATTTTAACAGTGTCACCTGATTTTATTCCTAGTTTTAAAAGTTCATTTCACAAGCCTATATTTTTAATTTTCGAGTTAAATCTAAAAATATTTTCCTGAGAATTTAATGGTATTTTATTAACTATTTTTTTAATTAACTCACCAGTAACTTCGTAAAATCCTGGAAATTTATTAGTAATTAAAAATGGTGCCTCAAGATTATATTCAACAAAATCTTCCTTTTTTTCTGTTTCCTCGATATTTTCAGTTTGATTTGCTTGCAAAATAAGTTCAAACATTTTTCTCTTTATATTCTGAATTTCAGCGCTATTATTTGAAATCAAACTAGCTTCAATTACGGGAATTTCGGGAAATTCTTGTTGAAAAAGGTGAAAATTTTTTTTAAAACTGGGTAAATCAGATTTATTTGCTATTATTATTTGGCTTAGTTTTAGCAATTTTTGGCTAAAATTACCTAGTTCGGCATTAATACTTTTAAAATCATCAATCGGGTTTTTTTCTTGGCTGCCAAAGTCAATCACATGAGCAATTGCACGGCAACGTTCGATATGCTTTAAAAAAACAATTCCCATTCCTTTTCCCAAACTTGCTCCTGAAATTAAACCAGGTAAATCTGCGACAACAAATGAATCATTGTAAGATTTTACCATGCCCAATTGCGGAACAATAGTTGTAAATTCATAATTAGCAATTTTGGGTTTAGAGTTAGAAATTAATGATAAAAGTGTGGATTTTCCGGCATTTGGTTTACCAACCAGGCCGATATCAGCCATGACTTTGAGTTCAAGTTGAAGAACTAATTTTTGACCTTCTTCACCGTTTTCAGATATTCGAGGTGCTTTATTTCTTGAATTCTTAAAACGGGCATTGCCCTGACCGCCTTTGCCGCCACGGGCAATTAAATATTTTTTTTGAGTAACTACATCACAAATCAAAGTGTTTTTTGAAAACACTTGTGTTCCAAGGGGGACTTTTATAAAAATATCCTTACCATTAGCTCCGGTCCTATTTTTTGATCTACCATTTTCACCGTTATTTCCAAAAATTTTTTTAGTTTGATAAAACGGAAATAACGAATTTAGACCAGAATCTCCAATAAAATAAATAGAACCTCCATTACCACCGTCTCCGCCATCTGGCCCACCTTTATCAACATGAGCCTCTCTGCGAAACGATATTACCCCATCTCCGCCCCTACCTGCCTGAATTTCTATTGAAACTTGATCAATAAATCTCATTTTATTCCTTTCATAATTTATATTGTTCGTATAAATTATCTAATTTTTCCATGTAAGGGGTATCGTCAAAGTATTTAGTTTCTTGAGCATTGACTCATAAAATTATAAGGTAAAGAACGAAAATTCTATGCAATAATATTAGTTTATAATTTAGTTTTCCATAGAAATTAAGAAAAGTTTTTTCCTGATCATTATCTAACCTTGCAGATTCTATAAAATATGCAAGATCAAAATGTATGTCGCCTTTTGATGCATATTCTCAATCTAAAAAATAAATTTTTTTGTTTCTTTCAACCATATTCATTAATCACAAGTCATTATGAAGTGGTTTAGTTTTATCCATATTTACCAAAATTTCATTGATAAATGGGTTATATTTTTCAATTGTAGGGTTTTTTATCCCTTTTTCAGATAGAGTTTTTAAATATTGTTCTACTCGAAATGCATGATTAGACGGTGGGAAAACTAAATTTGAATTATGAATTTGTCTTAATTGAAAAGCAATTTTTTCAAGCGATTCAGTGGTAATTTCAACATCAGATCCTTCAATTCATTCTCAAATAATTTGTTCTTTTGAATTAGATATTAATTTCGGAACAAAATCAAAATTTGATAAAATTGAATAATCGATTTGATGATTCATTCCGTTATAAACTTTTTCTTGAATAAATTGTGAATCCTTGCGAAAAGATTTATTAGTAAAACCAATTGAAATTTTTTTCATACTATAAATTTTATTAGATTTTTAGGATTTTAAGCTAATAATTCTTGCTAGGACAAAAATAAATGTATCTTTTTTCCGCCCTAGCGTTATATTTTAAGAAAAACTGCTAATTTTTTCTTAAAATAGGAAAAATGGTTGATTTTTCCCACTTTTCATGTTTTTTTACAAAAAAAATTAATTTAAAATAAGAAAAAACAAAAAAATTATTTAACCTAATATTTAAAAAGGACAAAAATGACTGAAATAAACGATAAATCACTATTAAAACAAGCTTTAAGTGACATTAAGAAAAAATTTGGAAACGAATCTATCATGGTTTTAGGCGAAAAACCTCCGATTGACACTGAAGTTTTTTCCTCTGGAAGTATGGCCATTGATATGGCTCTGGGAATTGGTGGATTCCCAAAAGGTAGAATTATTGAAATTTATGGTCCTGAATCATCAGGAAAAACAACTATTACCTTGCACGCGATTGCCGAAGTTCAAAAGCGCGGTGGAATTGCGGCATTTATTGACGCTGAACACTCGATTGATTCTCAATATGCAAAAAATTTAGGAATTGATATTGATAATTTAATTCTTTCTCAGCCAGATTCGGGTGAACAAGCCCTTGATATTGTCGACACATTAGCAAAAACAAAAGCTATTGACTTGATTGTTGTAGATTCGGTTGCCGCTTTAGTACCAATGGCCGAACTCCAAGGCGAAATGAAAGATCAAGTAATTGGGGCACAAGCACGACTTATGTCAAAAGCACTTCGAAAAATAACTGCATCATTAAATAAAAACGGTACAACGGTTATTTTTATCAATCAAATTCGTGAAAAAGTAGGAGTAATTTTTGGAAACCCAGAAACAACACCAGGTGGAAGAGGACTAAAATTTTATGCTTCAATTCGACTTGATGTTAGAAAAGTCCAACAAATTTCAACAGGAAATGATATAACAGGGCATAGCGTAAAAATAAAAGTTGTTAAAAATAAGCTTGCAATCCCATTTAAAACAGCATTAGTTGAAATTGTTTTTGCAAAAGGTATTTCAAAATCTGCCGAACTTATTCATTTAGGTGAGGAATTAGGTATTCTTACCAGAAAAGGATCATGATTTGCATATAAAGGCGAAAATATTGCACAAGGAAAAATGAATTTGAAGCTATTACTTGAAAACAATGAGAAATTATTTAATGAAATAAAGGAGGAAATTACTGAAAAACTAAACGAAAATCAAAAGGAAAATACAGAAATATAGTAAAATTATACCATAATGTTCAAAAGAGCAAAGTGGATTTTTTACTATTTTTTTTTATTAATTTTCCTTGCGGGTTTTAGCGGAACTATTTACATAATTTATGTTTATCTGTCTAGAAATATTGATTGAATCGCGATTTTAGCATTTGTTTCAGTTTATAGTTCTACTTCCCTCTTTAATTTATTTATTTTGCTACAAAGAAGAAGACATGAAGCAAAAATTTCATGGCTTATTGCTTGTTCTATTTTGCCAATAATTGGTCCAATTGCTTATATTTTTTTAGGGCGTAAATACTCAAATCACCAAGATATTAAGCATTATTTTTCACAATATCAGTATTTTATTAGCCCAAATAAAACTGATGAAAAGTTATTAGAAAAAATCCCTAAAACTGACCGAGATTTATTGGTTTATTCAAGTGAATATTTTTTATCACCTGTTCAAAAATTTACCGGCGATTTACTTGTTGATGGTCATAGTTTTTTTGAAAAACTTTTTAACGACATTCAAAAGGCGAAAAAATTCATTTTTATTGATATTTATATAGTAAAAAACGACTTTATTTGAAAAAAATTAAAAAAAATGCTAATTAATAAACGCAAACAAGGTGTAAAAATTAAGATTTTGGTTGATTCTTTTGGGGCTTATTACATAAAAACACGGCAATGACTTGAATTAAGAAGTCAAAAAATTGAAATTCTTTTGTTTAATGCGCTCAAATTACCTTTTATTTCAGGTCAAAGTTTTTATAGAAACCACCGAAAAGTATTTCTAATTGATGGAAAAATTGTATATACTGGTGGAAATAATATTTCTGAAGAATACTCAGGTTTTGACAAAAATTATGGCTATTGAATGGATTTAAATCTTCGACTTGAAGGTGAAATTGTAGAAACTTATTGCCGAAACTTCCTATTTCATTGGTCAAAATGAGGTAAAAAAAATATTTCTAAATCTGAAATTAATAATTTTTGTAAATTTGAAGAAAACAGCATCCAATCTACCAAAATTAAAAATTTAGGGGTTGTTATTCAAAATGGGCCAAATTTACCTGACTCATTAATTGAGGGTTTTATTTTAAAAAGTATTTATTCGGCCAAAAAAAATATTAAAATTTTTACACCATATTTTGTACCAACACAAAAAATTATCGACGCGCTCAAGGATGTTTTACTTGCAAAAATAGAAGTAGAAATTTTCATACCTGGCAGAAACGACATTATAATGATTAAAAGTTTTAATCATTATTTTGCATACAAATTGTTAAAAAAAGGCGCTAAAATTTATTTTTTTAAGGAAATCTTTTTTCACGGGAAATCAATAATTATTGACGATAATATTGGAATGATTGGGACAGCAAATTTAGATGCTAGATCCTTATTTTTCCAGTATGAAACCAATTTATTTTTTAAAGGTAAAATTTTAAACAAGTTCTTAAATCACATTGACTTACTTAAAAAACAAAATATTATTGATGAAATAAAAGCATTTAATAAAATTTCTAATATTTTTAAGTTTTTAATTTTCTTTTTGAAAACTTTGGTTTAGAAATTAGCTTTTTTATAGTATAATTGAACTTACTTTTGGTTATTAGTCATGTTAAAAACGGTTTTAATTATTTTTATTGCGATTTTTGGTTTCCTGATTGTTTTAGTTTCGCTAATTATGTCGCCACATTCAAACTCATTCTCAGGAGCACTAATCGGATCGAGTGATTTGGATTTATTCCAAGTTTCAAAAGAGCGTGGTATCAAAAAGTTCACAAAATGATCAATGTTTATATTGGGCTTTATTTTTTTAGCTCTGTCGTTAGTAATTAGGTTGTTATAAAATTCATGGAAATTATATCTCAAGAAAAGCTCAAAAATTTTCTTCAAAATGAAAAGACTTTTATTGAAATTGTTAGAAAATTTAACGTGCCTTTTGACTTAAATCAACATTTGACACACCAAATAAGTAATTTAATTGAAAATTTTCAGATTTTCAAAACTCTAGAAGGCAAATATTATTGGCCTAAATTTATAGAAACAAGGGTTGGTATTTTTCGCGCTACACAATCCTCATTTGGTTTTGTTGAAAATAAACAAAATCCGACCCAAAAAAATAATGTTTTTATACCTGGAAGATTTACTGCAAATGCTCTTGAAGGCGATGAGGTCAAAATTAATATTTATGTTGATAGATTCAAAAGCGATCAATTTTTCGGTGTTGTTACTAAAATTATTCAGCGAAACACTAAATTTTTAATTGGAAAAGTTGTTAAAAATGATAAATTTTGAGATTTTGAGCCAATTAATTTTAAGGGTAATTTTTTCTTTCGTTGAAATTCAACTGAAGATTTAGAAATCAACAATTTTTACAAAGTAAAAATTGTTGATTATCAAAAAAATGTGCTAAAATTGGCTGTTATTCAAAAAATCGGACACAAATCAGAGCCTTTTTTACATGTAAAAATTCCTATAATTGAATCAGAAATCACCGATACATTTAGCCCAGAAGTTCTGGCTGAATCTTCAAAAATCGAACAAGAAGTAAAAAATATCGACAAAAATAGGGTAGATTTGCGAAATCAACTTGTGATAACAATTGATGGTGATGATACAAAAGATTTCGATGATGCCATTTCAATTGAGCAAACAAAAGAGGGAAATTTTCTCTTAAAAGTTCATATTGCAGACGTAGCCCATTATGTAAAACAGGATTCAGCAATCGATATTGAAGCCCAAAAAAGGGGAACTTCAATTTATTTGCCTCACATGGTAATTCCTATGCTGCCTGAAGAATTATCAAACGGAATTTGCTCTTTGATGCCTAATGTCGATAGATTTACTATCACAATGGAATCTCTTATAAATAAAAAAGGTGAAAATTTATACATTAAAATTTACCCTTCTGTAATTAATTCAAAATGGCGTCTAACTTATGAAAAAGTAAATAATTTTTTTGCTGGTTCATTTTCATTTGGTGATACAGATTTAGAGAATATGTTAAAAAAGTGTTTAAATTTAAACACTATTTTGTCAAATTTCAAGAAAAAACAAGGGTATATTGACCTTGCGCTTGATGAAGTTAAAATTATTTTAGACCAAGAAGGATATACACAATCCCTAAAACTAAAACGAAGAGGAATTTCTGAAGAATTAATTGAAAATTTTATGATTAGGGCAAATGAAAATGTTTCGGAATTTTTAACCAAGAAAAAAATTCCGATTTTATACAGAATTCATGCGAATCCTGATCCTGAAAAAATAACAATTTTCAATCAAGTTATTAAATCTTTGGGCATACAACACAGCTTAAAATTGAATCCTAATTCTAAAGAGTTTGCAAATAAAATTAATCGAATAAAGTTAGAAAATAATGATAATTTTCTTAAATATTCAATTTTAAGAACAATGCAAAAAGCAATTTATAGCACTGAAAACGAAGGTCATTTTGGTCTTGCAGCTAGTTTTTATAGTCATTTTACTAGCCCTATCCGTCGTTATCCTGATTTATTATTGCATAGAGTTATTCATAACTTTTTGTTTCAAAAAAATGATGACATTGAAACTTATAAGGAAATTTTGGAAAAAAATTCCTATACAACAACCGAATTAGAACAAAAAGCATTTAATTTAGAGAGAAAAATTATAAATATAAAAAAAGCTGAATATGTACAAAATTTGATTGGAAAATCCTTTAAAGCACAAATAACTTCTATTATTAAATCTGGATTTTTTGTTGAAATTGACGGAATGTTTGACGCCTTAATAATTAATAAAAGTCTTCCTGATAGCGAAAATGACCCTTATGTATTAGCAGAAGATAATTTTTGTTTATACAATAAAAAACACCGATTTAAATTAGGTGAATTTATCGATGTTAAAATTGAAAGCGCCAATATTTGAGACGGAAAAATTAGTGCTGTTTTAACAAATTATTAGTCTTATTTGTAAAAAATGTTGTAATTTACAGCGCTTTTTTAATTTTCCGAGTTTGGAAGTTTGATGAGATAATTTTAAAAAAGTATCCTGGTTTAGTTTTGGGAACTTTTTTAACTTTTTTGCAAACTCAGGAAAAAATAACTATCAAAGCAAAAACACTAAATTTTAAATCCAACACTCACGAATGAAAAATCAACTTATTAATCAAATAAAGCAAACTAAAAAAGCTAAAATTTTAACTAAAAAGCAAAATTATAAAATATTTAAACTACTTTTTAGTTAAAACACTGGTAAAAATCAATTTATGATAAAACAACAAAAATCATAAAAAAATACAACTACTATTTAAACTCAATGCAAATAGAAAACTCGTTTTTATTTACATCGAGCCTAAAAAAATATATGAAGTTTTGAAAGAACAATAATCAAAAGCCATAAATTTGTAGATTTCTAAACGGTCAAATTTAAGGCATTCCATCATATCTAAAAATATAATGGATAATTCGCATTTCCTGATTTTTTTTATGGAAAAAACATAACTAATTCCCCCTTAATTCAATATCAAAATTTATTAATTTATTCTTAGTGAGATTTATTATAACATAATTTTATTTTAGACCAAACATTTTTTTCTTTTTTTGCAAAAGGTTATTTTCAAAACTATAAAAATTAAGATTTTAACGTAAAAAACCCGGATTTACGGGTATTTTTTCATATTTATATTCGCTAAAAAGTTAATTTTGCCGTCAAACTGACAAACTCAGGTGTTTTAACAAATTATTAGTCTTATTTATTAAAAAATGCTGTAATTTACAGCGCTTTTTTTAATTTTTATTTTTTTTCTTAAAGATTTTATTTTTTAGTCTTTTTAAAATTCAAGGCCCGGCTTGATCATAAAGAGAGATAATAAAAATTCCAATGGGGCCAACAAAAATAAAAATATCTGCAAAATTAAATGTCCCACTTGAGCTTACAAATGGCAGAAAAAGCAAGTCTTTTACGTGATTATCGTCCAAAATTCGGTCAATTTCGTTACCTCAATTCCCACCTAATAATATGGCCATAAAAATTGTCAAGGAGTATTTTCTTGAAAAAGGAATCAAAATCAAAAGTATTAAGCTTAATAAAAAGGCAAAAATATGAATACCTGTAAAGCCAATAATGTTATTAATTCCCGAAGTTACACCTCGATGCAAAAGTGGGCGAAAACCAATAAAACCTCATGAAATACTTTTGACAAAGCCTTTATCGGTTGATTCTCGATACTCTTCTCAGGTAAAAACTAAATTTTTTGATAGTTGATCAATTAATAGAGTAATGAGAATAACCAAAAAAGCAATCAAAATGTTTATTATTAAACGTTTTTTGCCGATTTTAATATATTTTGAATTAATATATTTAATAATGGCATTATTTTTTGTTTTCATTCAAAACCTCAAAACAACGGTCACAAACATCCTGAATTTTTTCAAAATGATTTCAACATCTTGGACATTTAGGTCAATTAAGATTATAAATGCTTATTTCATCCTTAAATTCGACTTTTGCAACCATTAATAATTTCACAAGATCAAGTGATTTTAGAAAATTTGAGGAATTAGAATCTAAAACAACTGCAATTTCATTTGAACGATTTATTTCTTTTGATTGAATTTTTTGCTCAATTAGTTGATAAACAGAATTTTTAACATCAAAAAATTCAGTTCATTTTTCATCTAATTTTGAATCAAAATTAGACTTTTTAAAGAAATTTTCCAGGTGGATTGATGTTTGTTTGTCACTTTTTTGAACAAATTGATAAATTTCTTCGGCTGTTGTTGGCATAATTGGCGCAATTGCAATATTTAAAACCAATAAAAATTCATAAAAAACGTATTGAATTGAGCGTCTTTTTACTGAATTTTTTGAATCTGCATACAAAATATCCTTAACAATTGACAGATAAAAATTAGAAAATTCAATTATAAAATTATTAATTATTTTTACAACACGGACAAAGCGATATTCATCATAATACTGAATTATTTCATTTTTTAGCTTTTGAATTTTATTATATATAAATAGGTCAACTTCCTCTAATTCATATTGTTTTGGTTCAAAATCTGCTAAATTTGTAATTAAAAATCGAACTGTGTTGCGAATTTTACGATAAATTTCAACATTTTGTTCAAAAATTGACTCTGAATAAACAATGTCGTTGTAATATTCGCTATTTGCAACTCAAAGTCGAAAAATATCACAACCGTACTTGTTCAAAATTACAAGCGGGTCAACTCCATTTCCCTTTGATTTTGACATTTTGTTCCCTTTTGAATCAACAACAAAACCATGAGACAGTAATTTTTTATAAGGTGAAAAACCAAAATATATCACCGAATTTATTAAAGATGAATTAAATCAGCCGCGATATTGGTCAGATCCTTCTAAATAAATATCAAAAGGAGGTTTTTCGTTGTTAATATTTGCGGCAAGAAAACTAACGCCCGAATCAAATCAGACATCCAAAATATCGTTTTCTTTTGTTCAACCTAAATTTTGATATTTAGGAGGCAAAAGTTCGTCAGCTGTTTTTTGGTATCATATTGAAGAACCAAATTCCTGAACTTGTGAAATTATATGGTCAAAAATTTCTGGCTTATCTAAGACGGGATTTTTATTTTGATCATAAAAAATAATTAACGGGATTCCTCAACTTCTCTGGCGTGAAATTAGTCAGTCCTTTCTGTCAATTATCATTTTTGTTAAGCGGTTTTTGAGCCATTTTTCAGGAAATTCAATTTCATTTATCGCTGTTTCAAGCTCTTTTTTAATTTTTTCAACAGAAACAAATCACTGAGGTGTGCCGCGATAAATTACGGGTTTTAATGTTCGTCAATCATGAGGGAATGAGTGGGTGATAAAATTTAATTTTAAAAGTGATTGTTTTTCTTTGAGATATTCGCTTATTGATTTATTTGCTGAATCATAAAATTGACCAGAAAATTGTCCTGCTTTTTCATTAAATTTTCCATCATCTTCAACGTGCATAACCATTTCAAGATCATTTTCTCGACCAATCCAGTAGTCATCCTCACCAAAAAGTGGCGCAAGATGAACAAGACCCGAACCAGCATCCAAAGTAACATGGTGACCTGAAACTATAGGGCAAACCTTGTTAAAAATAGGGTGAAAATACTGGAGATTTACAAGGTTTTTTCCTAAAAATGTGTCAATAATTTCATAAGAATTTCAGTCAAAACTTGAGGCTAATGTTTGTAATAATTTTTCTGCTAAAATGTAAAAATTTGATCCAACTTTTACTCTAACATAGTCAAAATTTAAACCAACAGCAACCCCTGAATTTGCAATTAGTGTCCAAGGGGTTGTTGTTCAAATAATAATTTTATCGCCACTTTTTACAAAATTGTTGCCATTTTTAACATAAAAAGCAACAAAAATAGAAGGAGACCGGTGATTCATATATTCAATTTCGGCTTCAGCTAGGGCACTTTGACTTGAAGGAGACCAATAAATTGGCTTTAAAGCGCGATAAATTAGACCTTTTTCAGCGATTTTTTTAAATAATTTGAGTTGCTTTGCTTCATAAGCTGGGTCATTTGTTTGATAAATTTGGCTAAAATCTGTTAATAAATTTAGTTTTTCAAACTGTTTTTTTTGAACTAAAATTTGCGAATTAGCAAAATCATTAGCTTTTTGGCGAATTTCTAATGTCGATTTTGACTCAATTTGGTTAATAATTTTATTTTCAATTGGAAGACCGTGAGTATCTCAGCCTGGGACAAAAGGTGAATAAAAACCAGACATTGATTTATATCGAACTATTATATCTTTTAAAACCTTATTAAGAGCATGGCCGATATGAATGTCGCCATTTGCATAAGGTGGCCCATCATGAAGAATAAATCTTGGATTATTAATATTTTTCTTTAAAAGATTTTGGTAAATGTCTTCTTTTTTTCAAAATTCAGTAAAAAATTTGTCCTTCTGAGGCAAATTAGCTTTCATTGAAAAATCTGTGGTAAATATATTGAGCGAATTTTTATAGAAATTTTTATCCATTGTTTATTCCTTTTCAATCTTTTCAAGAATGGAATTTATGTCAATTTCACTTATTTCTTGAAGTTTAGTCTTTAAAATCTTACTAGAATTTGCTTGATTTTGATCAATAAAATTTGGTGAATTTTCATTTTTCTTATCACTTGTTAAAAATAATTTATAATTTTTTTTAGGATTAGGGGCAAAATTGATAAATTTTTGGACTGGAACAATTTTTAAAGTGGTGTCAAAATCAAAAACTTGCAAATTTTCACTATAAATTTCGACACTTTTTGGAATTATAGAAAAATCCAGTTTTGTTTCAAAGCTTTTGGGAGCAATTGATCTATTACCAAAATGTAGACTTTCTGTCGAAATTTTTTCAAAACGCGAATAATTATCAATAACCGCAATTTCTTCAGAAGAATTAATTAAAACAGATGCAACAATTTTTTCATTTTTTTGAAGTTTTAAAATTTTTACTCCTGAGGAAATACGCCCATAAATCGGAACATCTGAAGCGCTTATTTTTAGTGCGCGATTTTGTGATGTGATTAAAACGATATTTTTTAATTTATCTTCTAAAAAAATGCTAATTAATTCATCGCCTTCCTTGGGTTTAAAGCAATTTATCATATTATTTGGTCTAATTTTTGCTATTTCTTTTAGTTGCATTCTTTTTGCATAACCAAATTTAGTTATAAAAAGCAAAAAATGATTAGAATCTAGGTCATCAAGAAAAAAAGAATTAATTAATTCGTGATCATTTTTAAGACCAAGAGAAATTTTTAAGTTATTTGGGTTATTTTTTAGCGTTAATTCTTCAAGTTGATGAGCTAACAACATGCCAACATCACCTTTATTTGTTAAAAAAAGTCCTTTTTGACGTTGATTTATTTTACCTTGAAAAATAAAAAAATCTTCTGAAGGTAATTGAATTTTTTCAATTTCCTCAACTGCATGATTTTTTATATTCATTTTTTTAAAAAGGCCGTTCTTAGAAACTCAAAAATAAAACTGTTCATCCTTAATTAAATCTTGATGGTTGATTTTTACTTGCAATTCTTTGTCAACTATTTTAGTTTTTCGTGGAGAACCATAAATCTTAGCAAAATTTTCTAGCATAGAAATTAAATGAAGATCAAATTCTTCTTTATTTTCAATAAGTTTTTTAAATTCTTCAATGTTTTGGGCTAAAGTTTTAGACTCATTTAAAAATGACTGTTGTTCAATTTTAGATAATCTATACAAACGCATTGAAGCAATTGCTTCAGCTTGAACTTCGGTAAAATTTAAATATTTAACTAAATCAGCAATTACACCCGCTTTTGAATTATCAGATTTACGGATAATTTCAATTACTTCGTTAGTTATATCGGCAACTTTTAAAAAACCTTCTATAATTTCAAGTCTTTTTTTGCTTTTAAAAAGTTCGTAATTAAATTCGCCTAGTTTAACTTTTCTTAAATGATCAAGAAAATAACCAATCATTTCTTTAATTGACAGTAATTTTGGCGAATTATTACAAATTGCTACGGAATTATAGGAATAATAGATTTGCATATCTGTTTTTTGCAGCAAATAATTAAGAATTAATTCGGCGTTTGCATCTTTTTCAAGTTCAACAAAAATAAGCACACCATTTTGATCAGATTGATCAATTACCTCTTTAATTCCGCTAATTTTTTCTTCAAATCGGATTGTGTCGATTTGCTGAATCAAGCTAGCTTTTGAAATTCCAAAAGGAATAGAAGAAATTTCGATCACTTTTTGCTTGTTTTTTTCAGAAATTTTGTATGATGATGAAATTTGAATTTTTCCTTTTCCGGTTTCAAAAGCATCTAAAATTCCGGCTTTTCCATAAACTATTCCGCCTGTGGGAAAATCAGGACCTAAAATAACTTTAGAAATTTGACCGTTTGTAATTAAAGGATTTTTGATCATTAAAATTACAGCTTGGATTACTTCAACTAAATTATGAGGAGGTATTTCTGTTGCAAAACCACTTGCAATTCCGATTGCACCGTTAATTAGCAAGTTAGGAAAAATTGCTGGCAAAATTGTGGGCTCTTTTTCACTGTCATCAAAATTAGGGCAGAAATTTACGACATTTTTTGATAATAATTCAAGCAAATGTTCACTAATTTGGGCTAGTCTAACTTCGGTATACCTCATTGCAGCAGGAGGATCATCATCAATTGAGCCTTTATTTCCGTGCATTTCTACAAGTGGAATGTTAATTTTTCACTCTTGAGACAGCCGAACTAGCGCATCATAAATCGATGAATCTCCATGAGGGTGAAATTTACCGATTACATCTCCAACAACTCTGGCTGATTTTTTGTAATTTTTAGTATTTTTTAGACCAAGCTGCCACATTGAATAGAGAATTCTTCTCTGAACAGGTTTTAGTCCGTCGCGAACATCTGGAATTGCTCTGTTTTGAATTATATATTTTGAGTAGCGCGTAAATTTTTCAGCCAAAATTTGATCTAACTTGGAGTTAATGATTAAATCTAAATTTTTACTCATAGACTGGCTCCTTTAAATTGTCAATAAAACTGTCTTCAAGTGAAAAGTCAACATTTTCTTGAATTCAATTTTTACGCAAATCAGCTCTTTCTCCCATTAAAATGCGGAAATTTTCCTCAACTTTTTCAAGGTTTTCGATTAAAACTTTTTCTAAAATTCGTTTTTCAGGATCCATTGTTGTCTGTCAAAGTTGAGAAGCATTCATTTCACCAAGACCTTTATAACGTTGAATTTGAGCATTAGGGTGTTTTTTTACATATTCATGGAATTCTTTTTCATCTCAAATATAAATGTCTTTTTTATTTTTTTCACTAATTCGGTACAAAGGCGGTTGGGCAATATAAACAAAACCATTTTCAATCAAGGGACGCATATGATAAAACAAAAAGGTCAAAATTAAAATTTGAATGTGAGCACCGTCATTATCAGCATCAGTCATAATAATTATTTTGCCATAATTTAAGTTTTTAAGGTTAAAATTCTGACCAATTCCAGTTCCTAAAGCGCTAATAATGGCAATAATTTCTTCATTTTTTAAAACCTCGATCAAACGGGTTTTTTGAGAATTTACAATTTTACCTTTGAGCGGTAAAATTGCTTGAAATTCACGATTTCGCGCAAGTTTTGCTGAGCCACCGGCTGATTCACCTTCAACTAAAAAAAGCTCGCGATTCATAGCTTTTTTTGAATTAGCGGGAGTTAATTTTCCTGATAATATCCTTTTTTCTTTTGCCACTGACTTAGAAATTTTTGTTTCTGTTAGACTTAATTTTAACTTTTCTTTTTGCTGATAAACATTTAGTAAAAAAGTAATAATTTTTTGAGTTGTTTCTTTATTTTGAATAAAAAAGGGCATTAAATTTCTAAAAACAACCTCTTCAGTGACTGTTTTTGCCAAGACTGTTGCTAATTTATTTTTAGTTTGTCCGACAAATTCCAAAATTGGCTCAGGAATTCGCAGCGATAAAATTAAGGAAAGTCCAACTTTTACATCATTAAAGTCAAAAATTTGCTTATTTTTCAGCAAATTATTTTGTTGACCATAAGTATTAATTGCTTTTACGATACCAGCTTTTAGGCCATTTTCATGACTTCCTCCCAAATTTGTTTTTACATTATTAACAAATGAGATAATATTTTCCTGTTGGGAATCAACATATTGAAATGCAAATTCTACTATGATATCTTGACTTTTTTCTTTAAAAGCGATAATTTTGTCATGAATTTTTTGGCTGTCCTTGTTTAAAAATTCAACAAAATTTTCAATCCCCTTACTAAATTGAAAAGTTTTTTCAATACCGTTTTTTAGATCAACAAACTCGATTCTTAAATTTTTAACTAAAAAACAAGTTTCCTGCAACCTTGAAATTATCATGTCAGGATCATATTCCTTGTGAGAAAAAAATGAAAAATCAGGCAAAAATACTATTTTTGTGCCACTAATTTTGCTAGGACCTAATTCATGGGTTCTATTTTCAATTTTTCCACCATTAATAAAAGATGTATAAAACATTTTTTGGTTACGACAAACAAAAACTTCCATTTTTTTAGATAATGCATTCACGACTGATGAGCCAACTCCGTGGAGTCCGCCGGCAGTTTTATAAATTTCATCAGAAAATTTAGCTCCTGAATGAAGTTCTGTAAAAACTAATTCAACACCAGTTTTACCGGTCTTTTTATGAATTTCAGTCGGAATTCCGCGACCATTATCGCTAATTTCAACTGAATTATCAGCATTTATTACCACTTTAATTTCATTTGCAAAACCAGCAATTACTTCATCAACTGCATTATCAAAAATTTCTCAGATTAATTGATGAAGTCCGTTAATGTCCGTAGAACCTATATACATTCCAGGTCGTTTTTTTACAGCTTCAAGTCCTTTTAAAAGTTTAAGTTTCTCAACTGAATAAGTCATATAAGCCTTTCTGGGTTTTATACTAAAAATTTTATACAAAAATAAAATAATAATTGAAATTTTAAAGTAAACTGCTAATAAAGTGGTAAAATTTACTATAAAAAAAATTTTAGTCAATTTTTTTAGAAAAATTAGACTAAAAAAATCAATGAAATGAGGAATATAATGAAAAAAATTGCAATTAACGGCTTTGGAAGAATCGGTAGATTAGCACTTCGCCAACTTCTAGATGTTAAAGATGAAAATTTAGAGGTTGTTGCAATTAATGATCTAACTGATGCATCTGTTTTAGCTCACCTTTTTAAATACGACTCTGCCCAAGGAAGATTTCCTGGAAGTGTTACCTTTTTAAAAGAAGATGACAAAAATTATCTTGTAATCAATGACAAAAAAATTCGGGTTTTTTCAGAAAGAGACCCTAAAATGTTGCCTTGAGGACAACTAGAAATTGATTTAGTTCTTGAATGTACAGGACTTTTTGCATCAAAAGCAGGGGCTACTTTACACCTTGATGCTGGTGCAAAAAAAGTCCTAGTTTCTGCTCCTGCTGGAAATGATGTAAAAACTATCGTTCATAACGTTAACTGCCACACTGTTGATGAAAATGATAAAATTTTATCTTCAGCATCATGTACAACAAATGCGCTTGCTCCGCTTGTAAATGCGCTTGATAAAGAATTTGGAATAAGCCATGGATTTATGACAACAGTTCATGCTTATACTGCCGACCAAAGACTTCAAGATGCTCCACATAGAGACTTAAGAAGAGCACGTGCTGCTGCTGTTAATTTAGTACCTTCTTCAACTGGTGCTGCAAAAGCTATCGGTCTTGTTGTGCCTTCCTTAACTGGAAAATTAGACGGAATTGCCATAAGAGTGCCGGTAATTACAGGTTCTTTTGTTGATTTAAGTGTTGAATTAAAAGCATCCCCTTCAATTGAAGAACTTAATAAAGCAATTAAAAAATATGAAAGCGAATCTTTTGCTTATTGTGACGAACCTATTGTTTCTAGTGACATTATTGGAGACACACATGGTTCAGTTTTTGATGCAACCTTAACAAAATTTGTTGAAGTTGATGGTAAAAGATTATATAAACTATACACTTGATACGATAATGAATCTTCATTTGTTGCACAATTCGTTAGAGTTATCAGATACTTTATTCAAAAATAGATAATTATTTTATTCAAACAATTGAAAAAGGCAAATGAGAATTTGCCTTTTTTTTATTGAGATTTTTTTATACAGAGTTTGGCAGTTTGATGAGATAATTTTAAAAAAGTTTTAGGTGCTTTTTTAATTTTTTTGGCAAACTCAGAAAAAATAATATCAAGGCAAAAACACTGAATTTTAAATCTAACACTCAGGAAAGAAAAATCTACTTATTAATCAAACTAAAAAAGCTAAAATTTTGACTTAAAAACCAAAATTATGAAATTTTAAACTACTTTTTTAGTTCAAAACACTAACAAAAATCATAAGAAAATACAACTACTATTTAAACTCAATGCAAATAGAAAACTCGTTTTTACTTACATCGAGCCTAAAAAAATATATGAAGTTTTGAAAGAACAATAATTAAAAGCCATAAATTTGTAGATTTCTAAACGGTCAAATTTAAGGCATTCCATTACATTAAAAAATATAATGGAAAATTCGCATTTTCTGATTTTTTTATGACAAAAACATAACTAATTCCTCCTTAATTCAATATCAAAATTTATTAATTTATTCTTAAGTGAGACTAATTATAACCTAAAATTTTTTTAAACCAAGCATTTTTTTTTTTTTTTTTACAAAAGGCTAATTTCAAAATAATAAAAATTAAGATTTTAGTGTCAAAAAACACGGGTTTAGCCGTATTTTTGCATATTTGTATTCAGTAAAAAGTGAATTTTCGCCATCAAACTGGAAACTTAGGAAAATAGATAATTATTTTATTTCAAATAATTAAAAAAGGCAAATGAGAATTTGCCTTTTTTTTATAGAGATTTTTTATTGAGATTTACGACGAGAGACTAAAATAATGAATTTTGCTTTTACGCAAAAATAAATGTAATTTACAAATAACAATAAAGAAAGGAGATTTTAAACATGCATTAAAAACATAAAATTATGAATTTTGCTTTTACACAAAAATAAATATAACTTATAAAATAAAATTTAGAAAGGAGGGTTAAACACGATTGAAGACATAAAAAAATAATTTAATATATAAATTTAGAAGACAAAATATAAGAGCAAGAACAAAAAAGGAGGCAATAAAAATAAAGTATTTTTTAATGTATCATGGTTTAAAACAAACGAAAGTATATTGGCGGGCCAGACAGGATTTGAACCTGCGCGGGATTTCACTCCCCTAACGCGTTAGCAGTGCGTCCTCTTCAGCCTCTTGAGTACTGGCCCATATTTTTATAATTATACCACAAAATATTATATAATAAAATAAAAAAAATAAAAGGCAGAAAAATGAAAATTTTAGGTATTGAAACCTCTCATGATGATGCATCTGTTGCTCTTTTATGTGATGAAAAAGTTGAAATAATTTTAACAATTAGCCAAATTGAATTTCACCAAAAATTTGGTGGTACAATTCCAGAACTTGCTGCTCGCGAGCATTCGCGAAATTTGGCAATAATTTTAGAAAAATTATTGCAAAAAGGCGTTGATTTTTCCTCGATTGATGCTATTGCCTACACAAATAATCCCGGATTATTAGGACCTTTGAAAATAGGATTTTTATTTGCTAGTGCGTTAAGTCTTTATTTTAATAAGCCTTTGATTCCAATCAACCACCTTTTAGGACATTTTTGGTCGGCAAATATTGATGATGAAATTGTTTTTCCAGCACTTTCACTATTAATTTCTGGGGGTCATAGTCAATGAATTTTGGCTAAAAACGAGAGTGAACTTGAAATTATTGGCTCAACAGTTGATGATGCTCTGGGTGAAATTTATGATAAAATTGGCAGAAATTTAGGCTTAGGATTACCAGGCGGGCCTAAAATTGACCAAATTTGACAACAAAATCGACAAAATATTGGCGAGTTAATTAATTTCAGTTTGCCAAAAAGGCTTGTAAATCCTTTGGATTTTTCTTTTAGCGGACTAAAAACTCAAGTTATAAATTTTACTAACCAAATAAAGCAACAAAATGAACTTGATTTAAAAAATGTCCAAAAAATTGCTATTTCTTTTCAAGAAACAATAATAAAATATTTAAAAAGACAGCTTGATTTTGTTTTAAATAACAATAAAAATATAAAAACCCTAACTTTAGTTGGCGGCGTTGCAGCTAATTCTGGAATCAGAGCATTATTTAAAGAATATGAAAAAAATTATAAAATTGTTATTCCAAAAAGGGAATTTTGCACTGATAATGGGGCCATGATAGCAAAAGCTGCACAAATTGAGCTAAAACTTAAATCGCAAAAACAAAAATTACAATCCCGATAGAAACAAATGCTCAAAAAAATAAAGCATAAAAAAAGAAATGACTATCCTGTTTTTTTAGTTTGTAATTCAAAACTAAGTTTTCTTGCATCGTGTTTTGGATTTCTTTGTAGCGATCAACTCTTTTTTCACCTACTCAAACAGTCAAAATTCCAATCGCCGATAATAAATAAGGTAAAAATCAAGTATAAATTCTATTAGTAAAGTTAAAAATATCTAAATTTAAAGAGTTTGCTTCATCAAAGAAACTTCTGAAAATTAATTTTGTTATTAAATCAGCCGAACCTACCCCACCTGGAGAAGGCGAGAGGTTGTTTGAAATTTGTAAAAGTGTAAATCCTGATATAAATTTGAGATAATCGTGAAAATTAATAGTACTTAGATCTAAACCTTGTTCTTTTAAAGTGATAATTAAAATTACAAAAGAGAAATTTATGAAAAAAACTGGGAATTTGTAAAATAAAAGTATTTTTGTAAGCAGTTTTTTATTAGACAAAACTTGCATAAAATGGTTTTTGAAATTATCAATTAGAAATTGAAAGCGATATTCTAATCGCTGTCTGTCCTCAATTTTTTTTAAAAAATTGAGATTTAAAAGTGAAACAAATAATTTAATCAACAAATATTGCAATTTTTTTCAAACAGAAATAATTATAATTATTAATAAAACTAGGACATTTAAAAAAATATTAGCAACAAGTCAAGCAAAGAAGATGATTTTTTCCCAAGAATCTAGAATAAAAAGATCACGATAGTAAATAAAGCCAACTGGAATTAAAATCAAACTCACAAATAAATTAAAAACCTGATGAATTAGGGCATTATATGTCAGGGTTGCGCTGATATTTTTCAATGGATATTTCTTTTTTTGCAAATATCAATAATAACTTATTTCACCACCAAATGAAAAAGGTGTAGAAAATTGCATAAAAGTGGCAATAAAACTAGCAACAAAAAGGTGTCTAAATCTCGTTTCTACCTTTTGATGTTTAAAAATTCGTCGTAATTGTAAGGTTGAGGTTAAATTTCAAAATAAAAAATGAGCAATTGCACCAATAAGAACTAATCTGTTTACCCGAGATTCGAAAAAAAATTGATAAAATTTAACAAAAATTTTTGTAGGCGAGCCGTCTGCAAAACTAGAGTTGTAGAAATTATAAAATAAAATAACTAAAATTACGACAATAGTTGTTATAAAAATCCCAAATTTAAGAAAATTTTTCGTTTTATTGTTTTTTGATGACACTAGATTTTTATTTGCAAGTTTAATTTTATCAATAAGAAGGTTTTCCAAAAAAACTGCTTCTTTTTCGGTGTGATTTTTTGATAAAAAATTTGTGTAGAGTGTTAATTCTTGTTTTGGTTTAAAGTAAATTAATGTGTAAAAATCGTTATTTTGCAAATTAACTTTTAATTTTATTGAATGTTTTCCTGAATCTGAATTTGAAATATTGTATCCTTGTGGACGAAATTGAGCATCACTTTCATTTACAAGCAAGTTTACAATTTTATCAAAAGTTGATGGAGTTGCCTTCATTCGGTACTTATATTGGAAAACAAAATTCAACTCATTTTTCATCTTTTGGATAATTTCAAATATATTTAAATTTTTTTGGGTGTAAAATTCAAAAATTTTGACATACCAAAGAATAGAAAATTGAGTGCTGATTCCGTATTTAATTGAATTTTCAGAAACTTTAGGGACAAAATGAACGCTTTTTGATGTTATAACAACAACTTCATCACTAGTTTTTTCTCGAATTTTAAGTAATTCAGTTTCTGAATTCTCATTATATTCACAAAATTTTGCGATTTTAGCACCAAATTTCTGCTCAATAAACTCAGAGATGTAATTATTAGCTTGATGGCTTATCAAAAAATATTTGCCATTTTTTCAATTTCTTTCAAGAAAATCAAGTACTAACAACTGAAAATCATTATCTTTTATAATATTAAAGTTAAAATTTTTGCGCACAGCAGCTATAATTTTGTTTTTTTTGAGTCAGAAAATTACATTTGTCTTAATTTTAGCGCTTGTTGTGATTTTTTTTCAAATTATTGAATTATCACTAACTTGCCTTGTAATTTTTTCAATCGGAAAACTCTTTTTTATTGGTAAAAATTTACTTTTTTCAGTATCAAAATGATCTTTTAAAAAATTAGTTAAAAAAATTGACTCTGAATCATAAAACTGGTAGAAATTTTCTAATTTGTAAAAATTTAAATCAAAATAATTGTAAAATTTCAAAATATGATCTGAATTAATTTGAAATTTTGGCGTTAAATAAATTTGCGAATTTCTATAAAAAAATGGTTTTTGCTCAGTTTTGTTTATTTTTCTTTCTTCTTCAGGTGTTAAAAGTGTTAAGTTTTTTTTATAAAAGCTTAAAACTGTTAGATTTAAATTTTTATTTGACAAATTAACTTCAATATTTATGAAAAAATCAAAATCATTATTTATAAAATAATGACGGGCTAAACTTTGGGAATATCCAAATTTTTCCTCAAAAATTAAGATTTCTTTGTTAGAATCGGAGGCTAAAGCGTTGTAAAAAATTGATGCAAAAGCTATCCCAAAGTTGTTGGAACTACTATTAATTAAAATTTTCTTATAGTTTTTTTCTTTAACAAGATCAGAAATAGTTGATGCTAAACTAAAAATATAGTTTTCATTTATTGAATTAGGTTTATTTCCAACAAAGCCGATAATTTTAGAATTACTTAATTCAAGAGGAGAATCATAGTTAAAAAAAATCAACTTTTGGTTTTCTAGGTCAACATCGCGATTAATTGCTAAATATTTCATAAAATTTTATTCAGTTTCTCGTTGAGAAGAAAAAAGATCAAAATTTTCACTTTGGCCTGGGTCTTCAATAATGTCTAATAAATCAAATTCTTTAAACTTAGGTAAATCTTTGGCCGATCTTAGTTTGAAATAGTCAAAAAACCTCGAAGTTACACCATAAAGTGTAGGATTTCCGGGGCTTGGAGCTGTTCCCAACTCCTCAATTATTCCTTTTGCTAACAGCGAACCTACAATATAATCAGAATTAATTCCACCACGAATTTGGGCAATAACACTTCTTGTAACAGGTTGTTTATAGGCAATTATAGCAGCAACCTCGATTGCTGCATTACTAAGACGATATTTTTTTTCATTTCCAACAAAGTCAATAATAAAAGGTTTTAAATCTTTTGCGGTAACAAATTTGAAAATATCAGCAAATTCAACAACAATTATACCTCTTTTTTGACGGTTAAATTCGACTGAAAAATCTTTTAAAAGTTTGCGAGCCTCGTTAATTTTTGATAATTTAAGTGCGCTTTGAAGTTGTTGAGAAGAAACTCCTTTTTCGCCCTGAAGATACAAAATTGCCTCAATAATTCTAGTTTTCATCATAACCCCCACGGAAAATTGATATTTTTGAGAACTGTTGTTCCTGTTTTAAATGTAGAAGTTGTTTTTTTGCCATTTCGAGCATTGAAATCATGGTGATAACAAAATGTTTCATTGTCGGAAGTGAAAATAAGTATTCAAAATCAATTTCATTTTCATTTTTTAACAGATTTTTTAATCATAAACTTTGCTCATCAGCTGTCACTTGGACTTGTTGGGTTTTAATTTTAATAAGATTTTTAGCTTTTGTTCTGTCAAACATTAATTTTAACACTTTATATAAATTATGCACTGACGAGTGTCCATCAAGCTGACTTGGATCCGGAGGTCTGCGAAAATCACTATAATCTGAGGTATTTTTTTCAAAATAATCATTACGGTGCTCTTGCTGTTCTTTTAACATATTTGCAATATTTTTGATTTGTTGATAGTCATATAATAAAGCTAAAAATTCAAGTCGATCTTTTTCATCTTCAGGTTTTAATTTTTCTTCCTTACTTGGCAAAAGTAAAATTTTTGATTTTAAATGAACCAAAGTAGAAGCAATAACTAAATATTCACCTACAATTTGAATATTTTTTTCTTTTAAAATTTGAATTATTTTTACATATTGAGTTGCTAAATCAACAAGGTCAATATCTAAAATATTAATGTTTTTTGATTTTACTAAATCTAAAAGTAATTCTAAAGGTCCCGAAAAATTAGCTAGTTTTATATCGTAATCCATTATTTTCCACCTTTGTAGAAATCAATAATAGTTTTTTTTGTGGCTAAACTCAAGGATTTACTTGTTTGCGAAATAACAGCACCCGGTTTTATTGGCTTATGAAAGAAAATTTCGATATTTTTAAATTTTTTAGTCTGATTTTTGTCTATATTTTTTTTAACTACCTTAATTGAAACAGGAACAATTGCAAGACCTGATTCTTTTATAGTTTCAAAAATTTCAATTGGAAAATTTAACTCTGTGTCGTGCAAGTTCTCTTTTGCAAAAATAACTCCATAAGCACGTTTTTCACGGATTGATTTTAAAAAATTTTGAAACTTTTTTAAATTTTCTTGCTCATTTTCAGCTAAAAACTGTGAGTCAAGTGAGCCAAAAATTCATTTATTTTTACGGGAATAACGCTTTTTTTCAAGAAAAAAACTAACAATTGGGTTAAAATCTTCTTCAGCTTTTGATGGGTTTTCAAGTGCTGAAAATAATGCAAAATGGTCAGAAAACTGATTTTGATTAGAAATTAAGATCGATGCATTTTTGGATAAATTTTCGTAACCAAAAACTTTAATTTTTATGCCAAATAATTTTAAAATAAACTTTGAGTAACTTAAAACCAAATCGCTTCTATATTGAGGAGAAAGTTCGACTTTTTTTTTATAATATTTTTTCCAAACAGAGCGTATTTTACGTATTTTAAATAGTCAGATTATTGAAAAAATAGCAATTCGCAATTTTATTATCATTTCATTTTTGCTTTTTCTTTTTAAATTTAGTTAATTAAAATTTATAGAAATTTAATTATAATTATATAATTATACCAAAAAATCTAAAATTTTAATTAAAAACAGTTAAAATCTATTTTAATGGAAATTAAAAAAATAAAATGTTTTATTTTGATTGAAGAAAAAGTGATTTAGATGCAAATTCATATTTTTTTATAGTTTATATTGGGCTAATTTTAGGTCTTCTAAGCGTTCTTGTATTGTATTTTTTCCGTAAAAATTTGGAAACATGGTACGTTCACAAGAACGAAATTCAATTTAAGGTTAGTTTATTTTATAGAGTAAAAAATTGGTTTGTTTTCATTGGTGTTTTGATTTGATTTTTTTCATATATTAGTCGAACAATTTTACTGGAAATTAATGATTATATCTATAAATGAGAATATCTGCCGCTACATTTGTGTCGACTTATTGTTTTAATTTGTGCCTCTTTAATGATTTTTAATAGGACAAATTGGGCAAAATACATAGTAATTCCCGGTTTTTTGGGCTCAATTTTAGCTTTATCTTTTCCACAAATTGGCTTTGATGCGGGAATTGTTATCGATGACATTGAATTTCAAGGAATAAAAGTTGACCAAAATGTTACTGAATCTGAACTAATGAATTTGGCAAAAACTAAAAATTTAGGTATAAATTGAGCGCCTGATAATTACTTTTTTTGAGAGTTTATTTTTAGCCATCTTTTAAGTTTGGTTTTACCATTTTTTTTAGCATTTATTAATGGTAAAAATTCAAAATTAGATATAAAAAGTTTCTGAAAATCGATATTATTTACTTTTTTAATGGCAAGTTTTACTTTTTTTCTAAGTTGAATAATTGAAAAAGTAATTGAAAACCAAGGCGATAATCGACTAAAAATAGCCTGAAACGGAAATTGATTTTATATGGGGAAAGATGGACAACCAACCATTGGCGAACTAGGAAAATGACCTTGAAATTTCCCATTTTTAACAATTATTTTTCTTTTTGCATTTTTTATTGTCTTTTTGACAAAAATGTTCCTTGAAAAATTAAATTTTTATCTTTTAATTGTTAATTCAAAAATTGAAATTAAGCTCAAACCTAAAAGTTGAAAACAAGTTTTAAGCCAAAATAACCTCAGCCAAAAGTGAATTAAATTATTAACAAAAAGCTAAAATTTTAACTAAAAAAGCAAAATTATAAAATATTTAAACGACCTTTTTTAGCTAAAACATTGCAAAAATCAATTTATGGATAAAATAAGAAAAATCATAAAAAAATACAACTACTATTTAAACTCAATGCAAATAGAAAACTCGTTTTTATTTGCATCGAGCCTAAAAAAACATATGAAGTTTTGAAAGAGCAATAACCAAAAGCCCTAAATTTAAAGATTTCTAAACGGGTAAATTTAAGGCATCCCATCATATTTAAAAATATAATGGATAATTCGCACTATCTGATTTTTTTATGACAAAAACATAACCAATTCCTCCTTAATTCTAATATCAAATTTATTAATTTATTCTTAGGTGAAGTTTATTATAACATAATTTTATTTTTGAGCAAACATTTTTTTTTTTTTTTTTTGCAAATTCTTAATTTCAAAATAATAAAAATTAAGAATTTAGCGTCAAAAAACGTTGGATTTAGCGGTATTTTTGCATATTTAATTCACTAAAAAGTGAATTTTTGCCATCAAACTGTCAAATTTAGGAAAAGTGAGTTAAATTATTGACAAAAAATTAAAAAAAAACCTATAAATTTATAGGCTTTTTTGTTTTAGTTTCAGCAAAATTTGATTTTTCTTGAATCTGCGTCAATTATCTCAAAATTAATTAAAATTGAGTTTTGAGAAAATTCCTCAAGTTTGTTTGCTCATTCAATTACAACAAAATTTTGCTCAAAATAATCCTGAAATTCATCCAATTTTGACGAGAAATTATCAAGATCAATATGAACTAAATTCTCGTAGGCAAACATAAAATTAAATGACGGGGAAATAATTTTGTCTTTTATTCCAATTTTTCGTGCAAATTTTTTTGTAAAATCAGTTTTTCCTGAGCCATACGGACCAACTAAATAAATAAATTGAATTTTTTTACTAATAATTAAATTAAAAATAATCTCCAAATCAGAGCAAGTTTTGGAGATTATTTGTTGGCAAAAGTGGTAATTTTTAGCTATATCTTCAGTGTTCATAAACTTTTAACGTGAAGTTTTCATGAAAAAACTGAATGGATCACGAATATCAAATTTGGACTTAGGTTCATAATTTGAATTAGTACCAGCAGGAATTTTGTGGCCGACAATTATGTTTTCTTTAAGTCCTTCTAATTTGTCAGCTTGTGATGAGATGACTGAATGAACAAGAATTTTGGATGTTTCTTGATAACTGGCTGCGGCTAAAAATGAGTTTGAAAGTAACGGAATTTGTTTAGCACCTTTAACTATTATGTTTCCAAAAGCAGGATTTTTTCCTTCAGAAATTAATTGACCATTAACATCTTGATAGTCACAAATATCAACAATTGATCCAATAAAGAAATTTGAGTCTCCACTGTCAGTAATTTGAATTTTTGACAACATTTGGCGAATAATAATTTCAATATATTTATCAGAAATAGTTATTCCTTGCATACGGTAAATTCTTTGAATTTCTTTTAGCAGATAATTTTGTAGTGTTCTAGCATCAGAAATTGCCAATAATTCTTTTAGAATAATTGGTCCTTCAACTAGTTTTTGACCTGGAATAACTTTGTCACCAACTTGAACTCGAAGTTTCTGATTTTGCTCAACACGGACCATATGTTCGGCTTTTTCACCTTGAGCATTTTTATAGTCAATTGTAATTAAAAGTCCTTTGCTTGTGGCGTTTTTTTCTGACAGATCAGAAATTTTGGTGATTGTTCCATAATAAGGTGAAATTTTTGCTGGCCGTCCTCAAGGATGCTCGTGAGAGTCGATTAACTCAATTAGACGAGTAAATCCACCTGTAATATCTTCAACGTTAGCAACCCCTCCGGTGTGGAAAGTTCTCATCGTTAATTGAGTTCCCGGTTCACCGATTGACTGAGCAGCAATAATTCCGACAGCCTCACCAATTGAAACTAAACGGTTTGTTGCCAAATCTTTTCCGTAACATTTTTTGCAGACACTATTTTTGATATGACAGGACAAAATTGAACGAATTTCCACTTTTTTAACACCAGCATTTGCGATTTGTTTTGCAATTTGGAGATTAACAAGTTGTCCGCCGCTAGCAATTTTATTTCCTTTTGAATCATAGACATCTTTATTTAAAAAGCGACCTTCGATTCTTTCAATTAAAGGAACTATTATTGTATTAGTTTTAGTGTCAATTATATCTTTGACAACAAAGCCAAAATCTGAAAAACAGTCATCCGCTGCAACAACAATGTTTTGGGCAACATCGACGAGTCTTCGGGTTAGGTAACCTGATTTTGCAGTGTTAAGCGCTGTATCGGTTAGACCTTTTCTAGCTCCGTGAGTTGAAGAGTAAAATTCAAATGAAGTTAGACCTTCAACAAATGATGATTTAACTGGAACTTCAACAATTGAACGAACAACACGTTCATTTTCAGCATCGACCTTTAGTGCTTTAACGTTGTTAGCCATCAAACCACGCATTCCGGCAAGTTGAACGAAGTTAGAAATATTACCTCTAGCTCCAGATTTCATCATCATTACCAGCGAGTTGTGTGCTTCATTTACGATTGACTCATTAAGGTCGTCTTGAATTTCGTTCTTAATTTGGGTTCATTTTGCAATCGCTAGAACATATCTTTCATCATCAGTGATTAGTCCTTGATTGAAAAAATTATTAAGTTGACTAATATATTTTTCACCTTCAGCAATAAATTCGTGTTTTTTAGGTGCGACTTTAATGTCACTAATTGCAATTGAGGTTCCTGAAATGGTTGAATAATGAAATCCAAGATCTTTAATTTTATCAAGAATTGAAGAAACCATGTTGTTGTATTTAAATCAAATTTTTTCGAGAAGGTCAACTTTTTCGTGATCTTCAAAAACACGGTAAATTTCGGCTCTTCCAGCTTGTTGTTGACGTTTAAATAACTGACTAAACTCAAAAATTGTAAATTCAGAAAGTTTTGCAAGGTGAGAAATTGGTAATTTTTCCCCTTTGTAATCACGAAGTTTTTCGTAAATTAAAATACAGTCATGATAATTTTCAAAGTCTAACTGGTCAATAACATTGGCAATATCTTCTTTTGCAAGAACTCCGTCATATGTGTCAAAAATTTGTCTTACAATTTTAGCAATTGCCTTTTTGTTTAAAGGTTCATTAATTTCTAAATTTTGAATGTAATCACGGAAATTTGTACCATAAGGCAAGACATATTTTTTAATTTGACGAGGATAATTTAGTTCTAATTCATCAACATTGTGGTCAAAAATAAATGGGAAATTTTCGGGGAAAATATTATTTAAAATAAATTTACCAACTGTTGAAATTATGTGTCCGCGTGAATTTTTTCCAACCAAAGGTTTGACTGACTCAAAAGGTAAAACAACTCTTGCATGAAGTTCTACAGATCGAAATTCATAGGCTTTTAGCATTTCATCATAAGATGAAAAGAATGATCCTTCACCTTTTGCGCCAGCTTTTTCTTGAGATAAATAATAAAGTCCAAGCACCATGTCTTGCGAAGGATTAACGATTGGCTCACCATCTTTTGGACCTAAAATGTTTTTATCAGCAAACATTAATTCTCTAGTTTCACGAACAGCTTCAGGTGAAATTGGAATGTGTACGGCCATTTGGTCACCGTCAAAGTCAGCATTAAATCCGGCAGTAACTAAGGGATGAAGTTGGATTGCTTTTGCTCGAACTAAAACTGGTTCAAAAGCTTGAATTGAAAGTCGGTGCAAGGTTGGGGCACGGTTAAGAATTATCGGTCTAGTTTTAATAACTTTTGCAACATGAGGCCAAATAATTGGATTTTCTTCTTCAATCATTTTACGCGCTGACTTAATTGAACCAACTTTTTTTTCTTGAATTAAATTACGGATAATTCAAGGTTCAAAAAGAACAGCGGCCATTTTTCGAGGCAGACCAGCTTGGTGCATTTTTAGTTTTGGACCAACAACAATAACAGAACGACCTGAATAGTCAACACGTTTTCCAAGTAAGTTTTGACGAAATCTTCCTTTTTTTCCAGTAAGTGAATCAGAAATTGACTTAAGCGGACGGTTTTCTTTTGTTGTTACTTGGTTAGTTGTTTTTTTCTGATTGTCAATCAAAGCATCAATTGCTTCTTGAAGCATTCTCATCTCATTTTGAATGATAATTACAGGTGCTTCGGCTTCTTTTCATCTTTTTAGACGGTTGTTTCGAATTATAATTCGACGATAAAGTTCATTGCAATCACTTGTTGAATGACGAGAACCATCAAGTTGAACCAGTGGTCTTAAATCAGCCGGAATTACCGGAAGATTTTTAATAATCATTGATTTAGGATCTTGGCCTGAATTAATAAAAGCGTTAATTACTTGCAATCTTTTATAGAGTTTGTCGCGCTTTTGGTTTTTTATAACAACTTTTTTGTTTTGGTGAGATTGTTTTTGTAAAACTGCAAGTTCAGCTTCAACTTGTTTTTTTTCAGCTTGTAAGTCTAATTTGTCTAACAAGTACTCAATTGCTTCAGTTCCGGTTGCAATTCGGGCATCTGAAAATTCTTGAATTACTTCATTAAGTTCGTAATAATCTATCCCGTATTCACGACCTATTTTGCTTGAGGCAAGATCGGTTAATTCAGAAAGAGCTTCGGCGACTGCTTCATATTCATCAGTACCAGGCTGATAAGTTTCAAGAATTTCTACAAGTGCATTTTTGTAAATTAAACCAGCTTCTGAAATGTCAATTATTTTATTTTTTTGCAATGATTTTAGACCACCAGTTTCAAGAACAATGTGAGACTTATAATAAATAAGTTGTTCTAAGGCTGTTTTTGAAATATTGGAAGTTAATTTATCACCTTCATAAACTTTTAGTCCTAAAAGTTTTGCAACAATCGAGTGATCGATTTTGAAAAATCAAAAGTGCAAAATCGGTGTATTAAGCGCAATATGACCCATTGCATAACGACGGGATAATTTGGACATTATTTGTGATTTTGAAATTTGGCACTCTTTTGTGGCAATACATAGTTGATTTTCGTTAGCTTTACGGTATTTTCGCCCACAAATTGAACATTTAAAATCAACAAGTGGACCAAAAATTAGCTCATCAAAAAGTCCGCCTCTTTCTGGTTTGAAAGTTTTATAATTTATTGTCTCAGGACGGGTTACTTCACCGCGAGATCAGTCAAGGACATCTTGAGGGGTTGCAAGTGCAAGGGAAATTTTTTCGATTGAATTTTCGTAAATTTTTGCATACTGGCGAGAAACCTTTGTGTTCATTTTTTAAATTCTCCTTTAAAAATAGGCATAATTTGCTTTTAGTTAAAAAGTTAATTATTCCCTCAATTAGTCAAAATCGATGTTTTCTTCATCAAAGTCATACTGATCGTCGTTGTAGTCAATTTGACGACGTCCTTCACCAGGAAATTCATCATTATATTCGTCAATAATTTCAGATGGAATTTCGGCAAATTCAAGATTATTTGTTGTCTCAACTTCTGGTTCATCAAATAGATCTCGTTTGTGAACTTCCAATTTAATTAAAAGTCCACGAAGTTCGTAAGCCAAAACATTGAATGACTCAGGTGTTCCTGGGCGCGGAATTTGTCCACCGGAAATTATATTATTATAAAGTAAATTTCGACCTTGAATATTATCAGATTTATAGGTTAAAAGTTCTGATAAAACAGAGGCAGCTCCAAATGATTCAAGAGCTCAAGTTTCCATTTCCCCGAATCTTTGTCCACCGTTTTGTGATTTTCCACCTAAGGGCTGTTGAGTTGTTAAAGAATAAGGACCAATTGATCTTGCATGCATTTTATCATCAACCATATGTTGCAATTTAAGCATGTACATGTAGCCAACTGAAACTGGATTTTCAAAAGGTTGACCTGTAATTCCGTCAATTAATTTAAATTTTCCTGACTGAGGAATGTTAGCTTCTTTGAATAAATCTTGAATGGTGTCAATTTTGATACCATCAAAAACTGGGGTAACAAATTTTGTATCAAGTTTTTTGGCCGCCATACCAAGATGAAGTTCTAAAACTTGACCGATATTCATACGTGATGGCACACCTTGGGGATTTAAAACAATGTCAATTGGTGTTCCGTCTTCTAAAAATGGCATGTCTTCAACTGGAAGAACAACAGAAACAACACCTTTATTTCCGTGGCGTCCAGCCATTTTGTCGCCCACTTTTATTTTTCTTTTTTGGGCGATCAAAATTTTGACCAGCATTCCAACACCTTCTTCAAGATTATCACCTTGATCACGTGAAAGAATTTGGACATCAATTACAGTTCCACCTTCGCCGTTTTTTACTCGGAGTGAAGTATCTTTTTGTGCTAATGCTTTTTTACCTCAAATTGCAGCCATTAATTTTTCTTCGGCTGTTGGGTTGTCTTCTCCTTTTGGCGAGGTTCTTCCGACTAAAATATCACCAGTATCAACTTCTGAACCAACAATTACAATCCCGTTTGCATCAAGATGAGCACGTGATCTGGCCGAAGCATTTGGCACTTCAGCGGTTAGAATGTCATTTCCTGCCTTAGATGAACGAAACTTTATTGTCTGTTCTTGAATGTGAATTGAAGTAAAAACGTCGTCTTTTACGAGCTTTTCACTAATTATGATCGCATCTTCGTAGTTGTAGCCATATCAAGTACTAAAAGCAACAAGCACATTTTTACCAAGTGCCAATTCGCCATTTTCGGTGGACGGACCATCGCAAATTAGTTGACCTTTTTTAACAAAGTCACCGACTTTTACAGTTGGTTTTTGTAAAATTAATGTTTCTTGGTTTGATTTTTCAAAAGCCCGTAAAAAATAGGTTTTTGTTGAATTTTCGGAATTAACAACGATTTTTTTTGCATCAACAAAAATAACTTTTCCATCTTCAAGGGCGCGAATATTTGTTGCTGAAAAACGGGCAATATCTGCCTCAATTCCTGTTGCAACTAGTGGTGCCTCTGGTTTGATTAATGGAACGGCTTGACGTTGCATGTTTGAACCCATAAGTGCACGGTTAGCATCGTTATTTTCCAAGAAAGGAATTGCTGAAGCCGAAATTGATGTCATTTGCATTGAAGAAACGTCGATATAATCGACTTGATTTGCATCAAGAACAAGATATGTCTGATTTTTACGAACAGTTAATTTGTCAGCAATAATTTTGTTATTTTCATCAATTTCGATTGAAGACTGAGCAAAACTAAGACCAAATTCTTCAGCTGCAGTTAGTCAGTGAACTTTGCTAAAATCAACAACACGGTTTGTGACTTTATAATAAGGAGTCATTATAAAACCGTATTTATTTGTGCGTGAAAAAACTGAAAAGTTAAGAATTAGACCGATATTTTGCCCTTCAGGAGTCTCAACAGGACAAATACGACCATAATGAGTTGCATGAACATCCCGAACCTCAAATTGGGCGGTATCACGATTTAAACCACCTGGACCAAGTGAAGTTACCCGTCTTTTGTTGGCTGTTTCTCCTAAAGGATTAATTTGATCCATAAATTGTGATAACTTTGAGGAGTTAAAGAAATTTTTAAACTGATTATAAATTGGTTTGTTATTGATAATTGATTTTACAGTTAGCTGTGATAAATCAGATTTTGAAGAAATTCTCTCCTTACTGTTTTTTTCAATTTTAGTAAGGGCAATTAAAAACTGATTTTGTAAAAGTTCACCAACACTAACGATTCTTTTATTAATTAATGAATCAGGATCGTCATTTTTCCCTAAATTGTGTAGTAAATTAAAGTAATATGAAACAATTGCGATTATATCTGATAAAACTAAAGTGGTTTCGGTCAAACTTGGATCTGTTGCAATTACGCTTACAGGTTCAGTTTCTTGAATCATCGCTTTTTTGTTTGGTCAAACTTTTACAATGGCAACATAAATTCTTTCGCCTAGACGTTCATTACGGCTAATTTGTAATTGGCGAGCATAAATAGTTGAATCTACACCTTCAATTGTGGACAGTTCAAACTCAGAGTTATTAAATTTTTCCTGAATTTCAATAGCAATTGAACGACTAATGTAAAGTCCTTTTTGGTATAAAATTTCGCCTTCTTTATTTACTAAATCTTCTGCAAGATAAGTCTGAGAAATTCGATCAATTAAATTCAACTTTGAATTTAACATGTAACGACCTGTTGCTGAAAGATTATAACGTCTTTCATTGAAAATAATTGAAGGAATTAGGTTTTTTAGACCATCTTCAGTAACACGGTCATCTTTACGAATAATGCGATAAATTGACTCAAGATTTTCATCAATTGAGTCGATTTTGTGACGGCGAATTGATTCTTGTAATTCTGGTGAATTTCCAAAATACTTACGAATTGTTTCGTTTGTAAAACCAAGACTTTTTAAAAACGCCATTAAAGGGATGTTTTTATGTTTATCAACACGAAACTTAACTGTGTCAACTTGGTTTCCAGTAACTTTGTGGAAAATTTCCATTCATGAACCAAGTTGCGGAATAATTTCGACCTTATTAAAAAGGTCATCAGCTTGACGATTTCGAACATTTTCACGAAAACAAACACCAGGTGAACGAATTAATTGTGAAACAATAACTTTTTCAAAGCCATTTATAATAAAAGTTCCGCCTTGGGTCATAAATGGAAATTCAGAAAGTAAAATTTCTTGTTCTTCCATTTCACCATCTTCAACTTGAATTTTAACTAAAGTAACATAAACTCTAGCAGCATAAGTTTTACCTTTAATTTTAGCTTCACGAATTGCTAAATATTCATTTTCAGGTTTTTCAACTCTAATTGAATCAGGACGAAATTTAATTTCCAATTTACCGTTTGACGAAACAATTGGAAAAATTTTATCAAATGCTTGTGCAATTCCAGTGCTTAAAAACCAGTCAAAAGATTCACGCAAAGAATCTAAGAAATCTGGTGTTTCTAGTGTATTATTTGTTTTTCCGTAAAAACGGCGCTGGGTTCCTATGCCATAAGATTTTAATTTAAATAATTGGTTCATGACTCACCCCTTTTTCCCCTTTTTTGTTTAGGTTATATATTATATTTAAAAAGCAAAAAATTCAAAGCGTTTTTATACTTAATTTCAAAAAAATTAATAAAATATTAAAAAAATATTTTATTTTAGTAAAGTAAAAATAACAAAAAAGGCGTTTAGAACACCATTTTTGCTTTTTAAAATTAATTTTTTGAAATATTAATCAATAGAAACTTCAGCTCCGGCTTCTACTAATTTAGCTTTGTATTCCTCAGCTTCTTCAGGTTTGATTGCTTCTTTTATGACAGAAGGTGCTGCATCAACAAGTTTTTTAGCATCCATCAAACTTAATCCAAGCATATCTTTAATAACTTTTATAACAGCAACTTTTTGTTGTCCGGCTGCTTTTAGAGTTAATTTAACTTCAGATTTTACTTCAGCGGCAGCTTCTGGAGCAGCTGCAACAGCAACAGCAGAAGGGTCTACCCCAAATTCTTCTTTAAGAGCATCAACAAATTCCATTACTTCTTTAATTGTCATTTCTTTCAATGACTCGATGAATTGTTCTTTAGTAATTTTAGCCATTTTTTTCCTTTTTTATGCAGTTATTTTTTGTTCGTCTATTAATAATTTAAGTCCAAAAGCCAATTGTTTCAGTGGGCTTTGAAGAGAAGAAGCAAGCATTGTAATTGCTTCAGTGTAATTTGGAAGTGAAGCAATAGCGGTATTTTCTTGCGGTGTAACAACACTTTTTTCATAAATCCCACCTTTTAATATTAATAAAGGTTGATCTTTTGCGACTTTTGTAATAATTTTAGCGGGTGCAATTGGGTCTTCTAGACCAAAAGCAAATAAATTTGGTCCCACTAATTCTGATTTTAGATTAGAAAAACCGAGTTCATCTGCTGCAATTTTGAAAAGTCGATTTTTATAAATTCTAGTAAAAACACCTGATTTCTTTAGTTCCTGACGCAAACTTTCTAATTCTGCGACTGAAAGTCCGCGATATTCAGCAATTGCTAAAGAAGAAGATTTCTCGAGCAAATCTCTAATTTCAGTAATTATTTCTGCCTTTTTTTGGCGAAAAGCGTTCAAATCTAGACTCCTTTCTGTTTTAGGAGCAATACTTTGAAAATACATTCAAACAACAAATTAAGTCATTCTGACAGTTATTATCTCTATGTATTGCCTTTAAAATTATACCAGAAAGAAAAAAATTTCCAAATAAATTAGTAAAAAAATTAATAATGGGTTTTTTGACTTTAAGAAAATCGCTATTTCAAACTAATACCAAACACTAAAGCCGCCATAAAAACGTTTTAATGTTTGGTATTTTTTTCTTAAAGAAGTGTAATTTCTAATTTTTAAAACTTTATTGTGACTTATGCAATTTTTGGTGTCAAACTGTCTATTGATTCTTTTTTGTGATTGTGGGCGAAAACTAAAAACATTACCATTGAAAATACATCAAACAATGGTATGAAAAAGCCAATAATTGCTGTAACTTTAATTACTGAAAGTTTTAGTGATTTTGGCGAATTTGGTTCTATATTCATAAAAATTTTGTCAGGGAAACTTACTTTTATGATATAAGCAATCGTTAAAACTCGACTTACAATAGTAACAAAAATTCAAGCAAACATAGCTACTATAAGTTCAGAACCAACAATAAATGAGTCGCGAGTTGAAAATCATGCGCTAATGGAAGGGATAACAAATAAGAAAAATAAAGTAGTACCCAATACAAATTTAGTAAGGCGCATTGCTAGTGACAAAAAAACTAAATTTTTCAAATTGTCCACAGGTTTTCTTGTTTTACTAATTTTCATAATATAATAAATTATAATTTATTCTTGTTTAAAACCTAGGAATTATTTTTAAATATTTAAGTTCTTGTTGTTTTGTAATTTAGACTTTAAAAAATATTGTAAATTTTAAGGCGCAAATGTTTGTTACCCAAATAAAACATAAAATAAAAATTCAAAAAGTGCAATTTTTTAAATTTTTTGATATAAAAGTACATTTTTTTTGTAAATTCCCGTTTATTTTATAAGTAATGTTATAATTAATTATGGATTCATAAAATAAAAACAATTTCCTGAGGTGGTTATAACTTATGTCAAAAAATAATAAGAAAAATTTTTGAACTTTTCTCTCACTTGGAACCTGATTTTGAATTCAAAGCTCAATTTTAGTTGCTGTCGGTGGATACTTGATTTATCTTTATGATCTACAAAATCAACAACAGTTGGCAAAAATAAGTACATATCAATTTTGAAATGATAAAAAGAATGTTTTAACATTTGAAGGTGACTATCCTCGTTTTTTTATAGATAATATCAATAAATTAACTGATGAAGAATGAAGAATAAAAAATGAAGAATGAAGAATAAAAACAGGCTCTAAAAAATCATTGAGTTTTAATGATTTTAGAGATGAGTATGTATTTATTTATAAAGATCGGCTTAATAAAAATCAGTTTTTGTTTAAAAAGGAAAAACAGGAAAGCGAAAATAATAAGCAATTATATAACACTCATTTAATTAAAAATACGCAAGATCTTGTTGACTTAATTATACCTGATAAGCAAAAATTATTCTCAACAACTAATAGACATAATTTGGACATTCTTGATGAAAAAGAGATTAATGATCTAAGTAAAACAATTGATTTATCAAATAAAGATGCAATCATTTTAAATAATTATGTTAGTGAACTTTTTGGTTCTTGAGGTGATCGAAGAGCAAAAGGGCTAAATCTTGTTGATTTTAATTTTAATGAAAATACAAAAACAATAGAACTAAAATGGAAATTCGAAGACTACCGCAAAAGATCTGCAATTGTTCAAGCAATTGGTTACTATGATTGGTTTAAAAGTTATGTTCTTTTAATTGACAAAAATAAAATTGATAGTCTTGATAATATAAAGTTTACATCTACCTTTTCTTAAAATTTTGGATAAGTTTTTTAAATCTTTATCTTTTTAACTTGGAAATTTTGATCAAAAAGTCTCTAATATTTGCAACTTTGCTTCATTAGATTTAACTCTTATTTTCCTGAGTTTCCCAGTTTGATGGCTAATCTTAAAAAGTGCCCGGTTTTTTAGGGCACTTTTTTAATTTTTTTGGCAAAAGTTAATTACCTATTTTTTTACTTATTTATTAAAATATCAAAGTAAAAATCATCTTATTTCAAATATTTGGCTCACTAGCGACGCCATCAAACTGGGAAACTCAGGAAAAATTTTTGCAAAAGTGTTTTATTTATATTAAGTTTCGTTGCCACAAATGTTTTTTAAAAAAATCCTTTTGTTTTAGAAAAAGCTAGAATAATTTGAATATTAGGTATGTTTTTTTGTGCGGTGAAAAAAATCAGGAAACCAACAAACCAACAAGTGGATTAAATTTTTACTTTTTTTACTTTTGAAATTGTTTTTTTGTTTATACTTGTTTTTGACAAATTATCTTTTTTTGGGCTTGCTGTTTTTTTATTTTTATTTAAATTTATAAATGTTTCAATACCTACGTTTAATGATTCCATAATTCGTAATTCATCAATTGCATCAAACAAAGCATTATGTGTTTCTAAATAATTCTCATTATTGGTTACCATTCTGTATATATTTTCTACACCTCATTCTCTTTTTAAATTGCCGTTTTTAGTTGTTTCTGCATTTAATGGAATATATTTGTTAAATTTCTTGTTTTTAGCAACTATAGAAATATGTTATATTCGAATGATTCGTGCAATTCAGGCAAATGTCTAAAATCATAATTTGTATATGAAAACCAATTTTTTACTTCATAAGATTTCAAGAACTTAATTAGTCGAACAATCATTTCTTTACGTGTTTGAACAAGAATAGTTTCTTGTTCAAATTCAAGGGGGAGTCAAGCATTAGGGGCATACTTTCCACCTACTTTTCAATTATTTTCTATTATTCAATATTTTTTATCAATTAATTTAAAATTAGTGCTACCAGCAATTACAACTCCAACGGAAAAAATTTCACTATCGTAGTTTGTTTCTACATCAATTACAGCAATATTTTTATTCACGTTAGTAATTTTTTGTTTTTTAATTGCTTCCATCTGATTCCTTAGATTATTTTTGACTTTTAGGTTTATAAACTCCTTTTGAAATAGTTTGTGCAAGTTTTTCGCTGAATTCTTCTCGATTTTTGATTCTAATTTCGTGCATTTCGTTATTTCGAATATTCCACAATATGCCTTTTTCTTTTTTTAAGGCTAACATATATGAAGCAGTTTGTAAAAAATGAGCAGTTGTTAAATCGCTAACAAATTTAAGCTCATAAACTATATCATTTTTGATAACATCGGCAATTCCTTCAGCTCTTATTGTAAGATCATCATCACTAAATTTCAATCAGCATTTTTGTTGAATTATCTCGTCTTTTTCAAGCACTTTTGATAATCTTTTATGCATTTGATCAACAGCATTATCATCGACAAAATCGGGCTGCGTTTGTTTAATGTATCTTTCTTGGTCTGTTTGCAAATAAACAAGAAAGAGTGTTAAATCTTTCATTGAATTTCTTTCTTTGATGTAATTTTCATACTCTTTTAACTGTTGTTTTTGTTGTTTTTCTGAATGGTCATATTTGAGTTCAATAAAATGCCTAATTTCTTTATCTATTTGTCAATCGTTGAAATAAGATGCTTCAAGAAAAATACCAACGCATGGTGTAAGATCAATTAATGCATCTTGTGTTTTCACTTTTATTTCACTTTTATCTTCCGTATTAATTTTCTTTATATCAAGCATTTGCAACATATACTCAATATCTTCCTCATACTTGTGATCAAACATTGTAGACATTGCAAATGAATCTTCGGATCATTTCTCTAAATATTTAGATTGTTTGATAATTACCTCATTTAATGGTAGGTTTGGAAATTCTGGTTTAAAAAAGATGATTTTTTCTTTTCCTCTACTTGCCGCTACGCAAAATATGTTTTTTACAATTTCATAATTTGCTGTAATTTGTTGTAAGCGGATTTTTCAATATAGTAAGTCAAAATCAAAAACAACACAAATAGGTTTTTCCAATCCTTTTGAGCTATCATATGTTGTAAAAATAGCTGAATTTTTTTTGGGAGACAAATTTGCGTCTTTTTCTCTTATAGAAGCATAAACGGTTTTTTTATTGAAAATATCACTATGATTTTCTTCAAGATAATTTAATAGTTCTGTCATTTTGCCTGAACGGTAACCCAAACATAAGATATCAGCAGGTTTTTGTTTAGCCAAAAATTCTTGAATTTCTTCCATTCCCATATATTCGATTTGACAATTTTCGTTTACTCCGTTAATTGTTTTATCTCAAATTCTACCCAACATATTAGCATGCTCTTTTGGCATTCTGAAGGAAAATGTTAAGCTAATTTTTTCATATGATCCTAAAAATTTATCAATAAAATCAGTAACATTTAATTTTGTTTTATCGTAAATTTTCTGATTAATATCTCCAACAGCAACAATTTGTATATTAGGATTTTTTTCTTTTATTTTTCCCAATAACAAAGATATTTCTTCAGTAATATCTTGGTATTCATCAATTAGTAGAACATCATAAGTGGCAACAGAAATGTTGTTTTTTAAAAATATTTTAATTGAATCTGCTGAAGAAGAATTAATACCTTTTTCTCACAAAAATCGATATGCAAATCCGTGATAATTTTGTACCAGAACATTTTTGTTTTTGATCTTGTTTTTAGCTTCAACTTTTAATAGTTTATTGTAAGTTAAGTACAAAATTTTTTTATCAATAGGAAATTTGTCACAGAGAACCTGAATTACTGATGTTTTTCCACTTCCAATACAAGCGTCAACTAGGATATTTTCACCTTTTAATGCTAAATTAACAACATTTTGTTGCTCTTCTGTGAGTTTTTCTGCAATATTTTCAGTTTTTCGTTTTTCTGTTTTTCTAGCCATAATTCTCTTAGTTATTAAATCTAATTATTAATGATATTAATTTAGTTTTTTTATAAATTAAAACAATAGAAAAAACAAGGCAACTAGTTTTTTCTATTGTTTTGCGATTCTAGGCAACCCTATAAATTTTAGGGTTGTTTGAAAAATTAACCTAAGAAAATTATAGCATAAATTTTTAACAATTAAAACTGACAATAAATGATTTTTATATTATTTTTAACTATCTTAGTCGCAAACCTGAGTTTGGCAGTTTGATGGCAAAAATTCACTTTTAATGAATATAAATAGGCAAAAATACCGTTAAATCCGTGTTTTTTTGAGGCTAAAACCTTAATTTTTATTATTTTAAAATTAACAATTTACAAAAAAAAAAAAAAATGTTTGCTCAAAAATAAAGTTATGTTATAATTAGCATCACTTAAGAATGAATTAATAAATTTTGATATTGAATTAAGGGGAATCAGTTATGTTTTTGTCATAAAAAAATCAGATAGTGCGAATTATCCATTATATTTTTAAATATGATGGGATGCCTTAAATTTACCCGTTTAGAAATCTTTAAATTTAGGACTTTTAATTATTGTTCTTTCAAAACTTCATATGTTTTTTTAGGCTCGATGCAAATAAAAACGAGTTTTCTATTTGCATCGAGTTTAAATAGTAGTTGTATTTTTATCCATAAATTGATTTTTGTTAGTATTTTAAAGTAGGTAATCCTGAGTTTCCCAGTTTGATAAGGTAATTTCAAAAAAGCATCCGGTTTTAGGCAATTTTTTAAGTTTTTTTGGTAAAAGTTAATTACAATTTTATTAGTAATTTATTAAGATATCAAAGTATTGATTGTTTCCAAATAACTTGTTTCAAATTTCATGTTTGAAATTTCCTTAAAATATTTAGGTTTTTTGCCAAACAATTTGTTTACTTCAATAAAACCATCTTTATTTTGTTTTTTCATAATTTATAATTATACCATAAAATTACTTAAAATGCAATTAAATGACATTAATATAAATTAAGGTTTTACGTTCAAAAAACACTGATTTACGGGTGTTTTTTCATATTTATATTCACTAAAAAGTGAATTTTTGCCTTAAAACTGGGAAACTCGGGTTTATCCATAAATTGATTTTTGTTAGTATTTTAAAGTAGGTAATTAACTTTTGCCAAAAAAGTTAAAAAGCACGAAAAACTAAACCGGACAATTTTTTAAGATTATCTTATCAGACTAGGAAACTCGGGTTTAACAATTAAAACTGTGAATAAATGATTTTTTTATATTATTTTAACTAATTTCAGTCGCCAAAAACATCAACTTTTTGTGAGTCATCAAATCCATTTGGAAAGAGATAAGTTTTAATTCCTTTATCTTTATAAAGTTGCTGCATTGCTTGAAAATATGATTTTCGCTGATGTTTTGAACCATAAATTAGGTCATATTTTGGTAAATTATAGCTTCCATAATAACCTTTATAGTCATTACCATATGATCTTAAATTTAAACTAACAGCCGTTGAAGCTCGTGGGTCAGTTGCAAAAACTAATGAATATAGTTTATTATCTTTATATATTCCAGTTCCTGACATTCCTCCCCCACCGGTGAAATTATCAAGTAAAGTACCTAAACCTCAAAATAAATAAGGAGTATGACTAAATACATTTTTTGCTGAATCAAATTTAGTAATTTTAATAAAACCGTTACTTACATAAGGCATAGCAATAAAAATATCAGTGAGACCTGGCTTATTCATAAATGAGCGATAAGATCTTGACCAAGAAAGATCACCACCATTTTGTAATTGTTGATTAGATGGATCTTGATTAAAATAAAGAGCATTATCTTTATTTACATAAGGACTAACGCTATGTTTTCTTGTTTCTCAAGCATTTTTATTTTTGAATTCATTTAAAGTTTGACTTGTTTCTGCTTCTGTAAGTGGAAAACCTAGACCATAAAACTGGTTTGCTGGCAGTTTTTCATATTGTTCATCTTTTAAAAAGTCAGCATCAGAAGTAATTGCTGTTGATTTGTCGGTGCTTTTTTGGTCTTGGTGTTCATCATACCAGTCTTTTGTAATTGTTTTTGCTTGCTCTTCGTTGTCAAAGGTAACTTCCATAATTGCAAAATCAAGCAATTCTTCCATATTTTTGTATTTTTCTTGATTTGTAAAGTCACTTAGTTTTTTGTCAAAAACATTTGAACCAAAGACAATTGTTCTAACATTTAGTTCAGCATTTTCTGGAATTGCCTGGTTATTGTTAAGTTTTTCATCATTTACAGCAAAATTATTTGAACTATCAAGTGTTTTTCCCGCATTATGAATGTTTGTATCTTTTGTTCGAACGGTAAGATTAACTGTGTCATAGTAATTTTGGTAGCGAGGTTCGCCAGTTGTTGTCATTATATTATTTAGACTAACAGAATCTTTAATTTTTGTAAAAACCAAACTTCATGTATTATATTGACGGTTATGAGTGTTATAAGCATCATCATCACGGCCATAAATTTTACCTTCATGATAATCATTTGCAACTTGAAGTCGATTTAAAACGTGTGCATTTGTAATAAAATACCAAGTTAAGGGATATTTATTGTTATCTTCTTTTTTATAGTCAATAATATTTAGAGTCCCTCTATGCAAATTATTAAAATGAACTATTTCATTAGGGGGTAAATAATCAGGTTCACCCTCTTTTCCGTTGTGAGTTCTTAAAAATTGACCATTTCTGAAAGCAACAGAAATTGCACTTTTTGTCAATTTTTTATATTCTTGGTTTGGCAAAATCCGTGGCAAACCAACTCTTCCAGGCCCACCTCTTAAAACCTGTCCAGTTTGAGGATCAAGATGAATTGCCGGGGATGTATCACCTTTGTGATGTTCGGGAATATCAATCCCTGTTATTTGTCCAGAACTGTCATATTTTGGCAAGACAAAAGTTCGCTGCGAAGCATTATCATATAAAGGTTGATTTGCATCTTTAGCTTTTTGATCTAAAGATGATTTTAAATTTGAAGCGACTTTTTTAGTATTACCAAGCGGATAATCACTAAGTCCATCAGGGTCATCAAGACCAAGAACTTTAGCACCGCCGCCACCGTATTTTTCAAGGTAATATCTTCATTCATTATCGGGAAAATCATATTGATATTGATCTTCAACAGTTCGTTTTCCGTCTTTTACAATTGCTCAATTTTGACCTTTTGGGGCAACAGCATTTAGTTGTTGATAATATTTATTAACTCGATCTTCGGGGATTTCGGGCTGACTTGGTCGGGGCAGTTCTCTTGATTTTTCAACTGGTTTTAGAATATCTAAAAAAGATCCAATTATTAATTTAGTTAAATTATCAGTTTGGTAGTTAGTTTTTTCGAGCTGAAAATCCAAAGTTTTTTTGGCACTATCTCAGTCAATTTGCTTCTTTTCTAAATCTTCATTTTGAAACAATTGAGATAATGAAGTCTTAACTTCATCAAGAGTTTTTGCAAGATTTTGGTAAGAAGTCTGAGACGCACTAGATTCAAAAGTTGAATAAGCAGCATTTATTTTGTCTTCAAAACTTTTTTGGGTGTTTTGATCAAATTTGGGTTGCTTATTTTCGGTACTTGATTGACCGCTGCCTCCTGGTTTTGGGTCGGTTTTTGGCTGCTCGACTTTAATTTCGTTGTTAGTTGTACATGAATAAAAAACAAAACTACTTAAACCAAGACCAAAAAGTAAGAAAAGTGCTTTGTTTTTTACTAAAAAATTACTTTTTTTCATATTTCACCACCAAAAAAATTAAATTAGACAAGTCCAGAAGAACTTGAGTTACTTTGCCTACCAACAAGAACTTGAGCTGTTCCAATTGTTGAGCCAATTTGTCTTTTTGCTTCTTCAGTTTCTACAAAAATTTGGCTTATATTATTTCCTGATCCATTTGCAACACTAATGAATTTACGTAGTTGTTCAATTGAGTCGCCTGTTGGTGATCCAGAAATATAAACAGGGTAAGAATTAATTTGTTGTCCATTAATTTTTACATCAACTCTTGGACTACTTCCAGGGACAGATTCTGAAAATCTTTCAGTAAATTGGGCGCCATCAAGATCAGAAAATTTAAAGTTTAGACTATTTGATCCGCTAGAATTTGAACCTTTTATTATTAATTTGGTGAACTTTAATTTTCTAAAGCCAGTATAATTTTCTTGAGCATACGGATCATCTTCCCAATTTTTAACTTTTTCGTTAAAAGTTTTATCAAAGTCAGCAAATTTTATCCCTTTAAAAGTATTTACATCTGTTTCTGAAAAATCAAGTCTGGTTGGCCAGCCACCTTTTCCACCAAAATTTCCTTGGAAAACTCGTTGATTAATTTTTGAGTCAAAAACTATCGAGAGACCCTCGTTAATTTTGTCAACAGTGTCACCTTTTTCTCATCTTAGACCTGAAAAAACTATTGAACCGCCAATTTTGCCTTGAGATTGATCAAAAGTTGCTTGATTATTATAGTCAAAACTAATAAAATCAACATTTTTTAGGCCATTAGGATTAATACTTCACTCATCACTTACTGAATTAATTTCTGTATAAATTGACAGTTCTTTTAATTTTTTACTTTCAAGTCCGCGTAAGGATTTAGTTGCATTTATATTATTTAAAAATACTGAAACCGTATTAATTTGACTAGGGATAGCTTCAAGAATGCTTGAAGCATTTTGTAAAGAATTAGCCTCACCAATATTTTTTATTCTTATAGCTTGAACTTTGCCGTCCTTTTGTGAAATTTTTGACATAATTTCTTGAAATTTCTCAAAGGCATTATTATCATTAGCATCAAGTTGAATTAATTTTAAAGGTTGGCGACTTTTATCTTCATTTTCTGAATTAGGTTTGTATTCATAAACCTTAATTGAATTAGTAAAGCTGCCAATTTCTGAAGAAAAAGTTGAACTTACATCTGATTTTGTCCAACCGGGAAATTCGCCATTAGAAATGTTCCATGGACTTAAAGAATACCAACTTGGAGTATTAAAAGTACGACTTTGGTTATGTTTTTTTAATCTATTTAAAGTTGGATTTTTGCTTTCATCTTCATATTCTCAAGCATTAATCGTATCAAGTGAAGGAACCAAACCCTGTCTAAGTGATTTTAATTCTTCTAAAGTAAGGGAAGTTTTTTCTGGAAGATTTTTTAAATATTCTAAATATTGTTTTTCACGATTTAAATTATATCTAGGAAGATCAATTCTTCTTTGGTAGGCTTCTTTTCAAAGGTCACGTCCTGCATCAGTTTTAGGAATTTTACCACGAATGTGATCTTTATCAAAATCTTCTTTATAGGAACGCTCAATTTCATTAACTTCAGCTTGCAGGTTTGCAACTCGAGACTCAATAGTTTTAATTTCGTTAGCAAGACCTTTTCTATATCTTTCAAGAGCGTACTGAATTCTTGACTGAGAAACTCCAGGGGTTGGGTTTTGACGAGTTGTTGGAACCGGGGATGAATTTTGAACAATTACTGGTGATCTAGTTTGAGTATTTGGGGTTGAAACCTCTGCAGGTTTCCTAGGAGAGAGAGAGAGAGAGAGCGACGTGGAGTCGAAGGTCTTTGAACTGGAGTTTCTATTTTGGTTATAACTACTGGCTCTTTTATTTTTGTTTGAACTTTAGGAGTTTCTTGTTTAATTACCTCTTTGGGTGTTTCTTCTTTTGGTTTAACTAAATCCACTTTAGGTTGGTTATTTTCTTGAGGTTTAAAATCGGAATTCACCACCGGTGAGACATGAGTTAAATCATTTGGATTATTTTTAATTACAATTGAAGGGGATGAAGAACTATAGTGAATTTCATTACTGGAGCTAATAAAATTATTAGCTAAGGAACTAGCAAAAGAACCGCCAACTAAAACCATAGCGGCTGAGGCTAAAATTATTAATTTTCTTCTTCTTGGAACATAAATTTGCATATTTCCTCCTTATTACTTTTCATATAGGATATAATAATTATACAAATTTTTTATTTTTTAAAATAAAAAAGATACAACAAATTTTGAATTTGTTAGTTTATGTAGTTTTAATCGCCTTTTTATTATTAATTTAATTATTTTTGCCAAAAACAGTCAAATTAATAATTTTCTCTATATTTTTTTGAATTTAAGAAACACCTCTTAGTGAAATTTTAAAATGGAAAATTTTAAAAAAGTGGGGGCTTAGTATAAATCAATATGCCAACTTGCTTTTTTAAAATGTGATTTTTTATAGAAAGTTCAAATATATATTAAAAATTTTAAACTAATAATAATTTTTTTCAAGTAAAAAAATGAATATTTTGTACAAAAGGAATCCTCAAAGGATTTAAATTTTCTGAATTTTGGTAGTTTTTTTACTTGTTGTTTAGCCATTTTAAGTGTTTTTTAAAATATTTTTCTGAGTTTTATAGCGATCTAAATATTTAAAATAGATATGATTTTTTCTTTGATTTTTTAGTAAAACAGTAAAAAAATTGTAATTAACTTTTGCAAAAAAATTAAAAAAACTAACACTTTTGGTGTTAGCCTCCTCCTAAACTCTGACAAAAAAGCCAACACCTTAGTTATAACTTTTTTTGCCCTGGTTTATTTTGGCTGGTTTTTTTAAAAATTTGCTATAAATTTATACACTTTTTGTAAAATTTACGATTTCTATAGTCTTTGAATTTACTTTAAGTTTTTATTACGCGTTATAATATAAAGTAATTTTTGAAGAAAGATTATTTATGAAAAAAATAACTATTTTTGAAGCTTTTGCTGGTCTAGGATCACAATTGCGTGCGCTCAAATTGGTAGGAAAAACTCTAAATTTTGAAGTTGAATCATTAGGAATTATTGAGTGATATATTCACGCTATTATTTCTTATCAAATTATTAATTATAAAGTCTTACCACCAAATACAAAAACGCCAATAGAAGTAATTATTGATCAACTTTCTTCATTAAGACTTTCAATAGATAGCAAAAATTTAGTGTCTAAAAATTATTTTCAAAAAATGAAGGAAGATAAATTGCGTAAAATTTATCCTTATTTTTTAAAAATGCTCAAAAATCCAGCTCTCTCTCTCTCTCTCTCTCTCTCTCTCTCTCTCCAAGAATAATAAAAATAATTATTATTCTTGATATTCAGATATTAATCAAGTTAATCAAATACCTAAAAATATAGATATTTTTACTTATTCTTTCCCTTGCCAAGACTTATCGACACAAGGATTACAAAAAGGCCTTAATCCTTCAACAAGAAGCGGGCTACTTTGGCAAATTAAAAGAATTTTAGAAAATAATTTAGATAATTTACCTAAAGTTTTGTTGATGGAAAATGTAAAAAATTTAGCTAGTCAAAAATTTCGAGCTGAATTTAATAATTGAATTAATTTTTTAAAAACTTTAGGCTACAAAAGTAAATGAAAAATTTTAAACTCTGCTGATTTTGGATCATCTCAAAATAGACAAAGAGTTTTCATGGTTTCTTGGTTGACTAATAAAAAATTTGAATGACCAACCCCAATAAAACATAACAATAATTTAAAGAAGATTTTAGATTTTACTCATCAACCAAATGAAGAAAATCTTGCTAGCAAAATTTTTAAATATCAACTAACAAACCCTAGAATAACAAACTCAAGAATTAAGAAAAGGGAAATTATTAATTTTACTAAATTTAATTCTGAAAACTATATTTATTATCCTGACTTTTTCGGACCAACACTTACAGCATCAGGGGCTAACTCTAGACTTAAATTTTTGATTCAAGAAAACTACATAAGAGAAATAAATTTTTATGAGTCCTTTAAATATATGGGTTTTACAAAACATGATGCTCATAAAATTTATAAAACAAATTTAGTTCAACCAAAATCTATAATATTTTTAGCTGGTAATTCAATATCTATTGAAGTTCTAAAAGCACTATTTGAAAAAATTGTTTTGCTTTTAGAAAAGGAGTAAAAGATGAGTGTAACTTTGAGATGGAATAAATTAAAAATTAAAAGCAAACACTTTTCAAGAAACAAAGATAAACCACAATTTAAAGGGGAAATATTTTTTGTTTATGATATTGAAAGTTTAGTAATTCATCATTTTTATATTGAAATTAGTAGTTGTGTCATGTCTAAATTAGTAACTAAAAGTCATAGAGAAGCCCATGAACAATGCGATATTAATAAAACAAGATGTTGCTATTATAAAAAAAGGGAAGAGTTTTTTAATAGTCTTAAGCAAAAAGTTGTTCAAAAAGATAGAAAATTTAGATCTAAAACTTACAATCAAGATGATTTACAAACCTTAAATGATGATGAAATTGTACAGTTAAATCAACTATTACGAGAACCAAATTTTTTAACCTCAATTAAAAATTTTTATAAATTTATCTATGGTTCCAACCCAAGTGGAGAATTATATAAACCTAAAAATGCTCCTATTATTTTAGATGATGAGGGAAATTTTGATAAAAATACCAGTTATTTTGCACTCTTTTTCAAACATTATTCTGATTTTAATAATAAAAATAATAATAATGAATATGATGGTATTTATAAGAATATTTATAAGGATAATGATTTATTAGATGATAAAAATTATTTTGATAGATTTAAAGATGCTCCTAATAATTCAAAACTTTACAATGTTTATCAATTATTTGTAAAACTCACTAGCAATAAATTAAGTATAGAAAGTGGCAAGAAAGTTTTAGCAGATATTGAAGAGTATTTATCATTAGGTCAAATTAATTCTTTAGTAAAAAAAGAAAGAGAAAAAATGAAAAATATTAAGATAGATTCTATTAATATTCTTGATTTGGATAAACAAATGTATTTAGACAGGGCACATATTTTCCCAGTTGAAAGAATTAAAGATAAAATAGTAAAACTAGTAAATAGGGAAAACCATAATCTTACCACTAGCGATAAAGTAAAATACTTTCTTAAAAAAATCACAGAAGCTCATAATTTAATAGCTTTAGATAAAACTTCACATAGTCAGTTTGATAGAAATAAATTTACATGAGATTCCAATAATGGAAAATTGGTGATTAACTGTTGCAACTCACCACAACCATGCAACCATATATCTAATGAAATTACCGATCTTCCAAAAGAAAAAATTACTCGTGATATTTTAGATAATCTCTATTTAAGAAATTCTATAGTAAAGAATAAATCAGGACAAAAAAAATTAACACTTTTTTAAGATTAGCTCATCAAACTAGGAAACTCGCATAATTTAGGAATTTATGTTATTTGTTATATAAAGAGTCAAGTTCCCACACAACCTAAATTAATTTCTCCAAATCCTTTAAAATGAACATGATATAAAAAATTAACAAAAGTGTACAATCAAAACTATAAATGAAAAACTTTTTGTCTGATTTTTTCCACTAATTTAAACTTATACGTAGTTTTTTGCTATTTGTTTGTCTTTTTCTTCATATTTATCTAAATAATTGTTTTTTAAATCCTTAATTAGTTCAAGACGGCTAACATTTTTATCAAAAATGATATTCTTATCTTTAGGAAAAGGCAAGATTTGGAAAGCAACTTTCTCAAAACTAGATTCAGGGATTGTATTAAAATTTAGTGTTAAATCCGTTTTAAAAATTGTTGTCAAAAAAATATTATTATTTTCTGTTTTTCTAAGAACTAATTTTTCTCACTCCGCCCTTTTTGAAAAATTAGGAGGAGGTGAAATAGGGCGGAGAAACCGTCCTCAAAATGGTTCATAACCAATTCGTTCCCAAGTTTCGTAGATAAAAATATTATTATTTTTTAGAAATTCATCAAGTTTTTCGCCGCTTAGAAATTTTTGCTCAAAATCAGAAATTAAATCATTTTGGTCAATTTTTAATTCCGGATCTAATTTTAAAATTCGGTCAATAATTGTTGTCTTAAATTCGTCAATATTTTTAATAATAGCATGTTTTTTTGGTAAAAAACTATTAGATCAAGAATTAATTTTATTTGTGATTAAATCAAGAATTTTTGGCTTTGAAGTTTTAATATCATTAATTTTTTGGCTAAAATTGATAATATCAGACGTAAAAGAGGGGGAAGAAGTACTAATCTTGTTTTTTGGCAAATTGTACTTTTTTGCGAGTTTATTATAAATTTTTCTAGCTTCTGTTTCAATTAATATTTTCTTCTTTTCATAATCTATAATTTTATCATTATCACCAGCATAAATTTTTTGACCAATGCCCCTAAAGGTGATTGTTTTATTTTTAGGGTAGACTATAACATTAAAAAAAGGCGAATCATCAAAAACTACATCGGGTTCAATTAATTTTGAATCTATAACATAATCTGGTACAAATCTTGTGGCTATAATGTTTGAAAAACCTTTTTCTTCAAAATAATAGTAGGTAACACGAGTTGTCGTTGAATATCTGCCACGTTCGCGTATTATAATATTATTTTTTTCTAAGACTTTTTCAAGAAGTTCTCCTTTTAGAAATTTGTCTTCAAATTCTGACTTGAGTTCAGAAGTATTAACATTGGCAAAATTAGGATTATTTTTTATAATTTCTTCAGTTCTATCAACAATATTTTTTTGAAATTGTTCTAGGTTTTCAATTATTAGATCATCAGGTTCGTGAAGGAATCAAATGTTATCCCGTTGTTTTTCGGGTTGATTATAAAACAGATTTAAGGCCGAAAAAGTACCATTTTTTGCATTAAATTCTTCATAATGTTTTGCTAGTAAATTTAAAAAATAGTAAGAATTGTAATTTTTTGGATTGTTAATTTCCTCATCTATGTTAAAAATCTGTTTATTAATAAAAGAAATTAAATTTCCGCAGGAAGTTAAAAAAAACGCCGAAATTAAAAGGGTTGTTCCCAAAAATTTAGTAAGAATTAGTTTAGTTTTCATTGTGGTAAATAATTTTTTATTACTGATTCGAGTGTTTTAAGGCGATTAATGTTTTTATTAAAAACAATATTTTTTTCTTTTGGAACTACCAAAATTTGAAAAGCAACTTTATTAAATTTTGAAAACGGGAAAAAACGCGAAAAAGCATCAAAACTATAATCTGAATTGCTAATAGGTTCTAAAAAAATATTGTTATTTTCTTCATTTGTAATGATTATATTTTCAAATTCTACTGTTGTTGATTTATTACCAGAATTTAAATAATAAGATTGCGGAGAACCATATACAAATTTTTCTCATGTTTCATATATAAAAATATTTGAATTTTTAAAGATATCTTCTAGCTTTTTCCCGCTAAATACTTTTGTTTCAAAATCATTTATAAATTCTTTTTCATCTATCTTTAAATTTGGGTCTAATTTTGAAATACGACTAATTATTTTATCTTTAAATTCTTCTAAATTTTTAATTATTGCATGTTTATTTTCAAAAAAATTATTGACTCAAGGGTCGAGTTTTTCAGCAACTTTGTCGTAGGGTTGCTTTAATTTAAAAAATTGAATTTTATTTTTCTTTTGGATAGACTTAATTTCATCGAAAATATCATAAAATGCTTTATTTTTTAAATAATTCGGAAGTAAATACCTTTTTTCAAGCTCATGATAAATTTTTCTAGTTTTATTTACTAAAGTTTCTGCATCAGCTTTATTAAAATCATAGTGAAAATAAATTTTTTGTTTTTTGGGATATAAAACAACGGTAAAATATGGGTTAAACACTGGCTCAATCCCCAAATTCGTATACTGAATAAAATGAATATCATCTGCTCGAAAAGGAGTCATATTTTTATAGCGCTCGACTTTATCATCGAAATAATAATGTCTAGCTGATAATAGGCTTTTTTCACCAAAATGCTCCATAATTAAAATATTATTGTTCTTAAGCGTTTCTTCTATTGTTGTACTATTTAGAAATTTTTCTTCAAATTCTTTTTTTATTGAATCAACACTAACAAAACGATCTATATTGGCCTCTTTTGTAATTTCTTGCGATTTTTCAATTATATTTTTTTGAAATTCTCCAAGAGTAAAAATATCAATTGAGTTTTTATTACCAAGAAAATAATTTCGAGTACTATTTTGGGCTACTTTGCTATCTTTATTTTCTTTTTGCAAGGAATAAAAATAATTTAATGGCGAAAATGTCGCCCTTTTTACATTATTTTCTTCATAATGTTTATCTAATAGATTTAAAAAATAATCTCCACTATATTTATGATTATCTTCATCTAGGCTTGGTTTAGGTCTAGTAGTGGTGAAATTAAAAAACGGACCACATGAACTCAAAAAAAATGGTAAGGTTAAGGAACTTATAACTATAAATTTACTAAAAAAATGTTTAATTTTCATTATGCACCAAATAAGAAGCAACTATTCTGTCATCCTCCGAATTTTCAAAAACAGAAGATTTATAATTTTTAACATAAATACGATAATAGGCAGATTCGTTTGACTTAAAATCTATTAATTCATCGTTGCTCAGGATGCTATTAGATCTTGCAACATCAACTCAATCGCCATTTGAATTTAATTTTTGTAAGTAAAGATCATAATCTGAAACAAAAGTACCACCTTGTCGTTTTTTTGTTGCCTCTAAGGGTAATCAATCGTGGCTAACACCCCTGCTAATTGCTGGTAAAAATCACCATCAGCCAGATTTATTTTGGCTTGTTTCGTTATTTTTTAGCAAACCAGCGTTAAAGTTTCAAGACAAAGAGGCTTTAATTGTCTCATTTGAATTAACTCAGAACCTATTGCCAGTAAAAATAACTTCACCCTCATTTTCTTTATTGCCGAAAATATAACTAGTATTTTCTACTGCTTCTTTCATTTTTTCAAAATCAGGGGTTCCAGCCCCATATTTTTCATAATAACCACTATCTTTTTTATCCAAATCAATATGATTTGGACTTATTGCAGAAACAGAAAGAAGGGATTTTATTGCCGGAACTCTAAAATCATCACGAACAAAAACTATTTCTCTTAAAAGTGTTGATATTAGTCCGGTTACAATAGGGGCTGCATAACTAGTTCCACTTACATATTTTTTGGCTTTGCTAGATTGATTTTTATCATCAAGAACATTATAAATCTGACCTGGAGCTGCTACTAAGGGCTTAGCAAATTGCAAGTACTGATCACCAATTTTAAAATTAGAATAAGGGGCTATTTCATTTTTTGCTATATTAGAATTACTAGAATTATCTTCAAGCGATCCAACCACTATTGAATTTAGTGACAAGCTTCTATCATCAATTCATGGATTATCCTTAGCTTTATTTTTGCCAAATTCATCTTCGTCAATTTTATCAGCACCATTACCAGCAGCAAAGACATTAATTACGCCGTATTTTCTTGCTAAAAAATCAAGTAAATATGCATTTTCGTTGTAGTCTTTAAAGTCTACAAATTTATTTCCATAACTGTGATTTATTACCCTTACATTATTAGTAGCCATTCATTCGATTGCTTTATGTCATTCAGCATCTGTTTGAAATATTGATAAATACAAATCCGACTTTTTATCAACGCCTGTCTTGCCGCCTAAAATTAATGAAACTAGCGTTGAATGATATGGTTTTTCTGCTTGCTTGGGTCTATTTGAGACTAGATCGTTTATATTTAATTGATTTTCATTAAAATATATATTAAAATTTTGGTCAAATTTGTCTAAAAATTCTATAGCGCCAACCTTTGAGGTGGCTTTATCTTGATTTTCATTGCCTTTTGCTGCTTGTTTTTGAAAATTTACTATTGAAATATTTTTATTTAACGACTCGCTAAAAAGTGAATGATAATCATCATTATTATTTAACTGATAATTATCATCAAACGTTTCAACATGTCCTGTTTGTTTGTCTTTTTCTTCATTTTTATAAACAATAAATCGGCTGATAGTAGAATTTTTTAAGGAATTTTTAACAAAAAATTCTCGATCGTTTTCAGTATCAAAATAAAACCAAACAATTGGCAACATTTGGCTGTATTTTGCTTCTTTATATTTTAAGTTTAACTTTTTGATTTTTTCTAAAAAATCAATATTAAAAGAAGTTATTTTTTTAGGATCAGTATCTAAAAAGTCAGGATTTAATAGTAATTTTAATTCAAAATTATTGTCTAGATTTTCAACCTTTGACGATTTATTTAATTTTTTAATAAAAGGGTCTCTTACATCGATTTTATTACTAAAGTTTGTAGAATACCAATATTGCTTATTATTATTTCAATTTATAAAGAGCGAACTGTATATTAATGGAATTGAAGCAAAACCAAACAAATATAAGGTAAACTTTTTAAATTTTTTAAACTTTTTAGCCATAAAACCAAACCTTATTATGTATTAATTCAATTTTGTTTTCTATCTAGCTCATATCAACTAAGAAATTTCTAATTCATCTTTTTATTCATAATTAATTATACCAAAAAAATAGTTGTGATTCAATAAAAGTTGTTATAAAAACTAAATAAAAATTAGTAGAAAAAAATCAAGGAACTAGTTTTTTGTCAAGATTTTGAGTGCAGTGCTTTTGTTAATTTTTCCGCGGCAGTGTTCATAATTTTGTGATCTAAATATTTAAAATAGGTATGATTTTTGCTTTGATATTTTAGTAAATCAGTAAAAAAATTGTAATTAAGTTTTGCCAAAAAAATTAAAAAAGCACGAAAAAACTAAACTAGGACAAAAAAATTAACAGTTTAATATTATTATAACATCATAGCATATTGCTGTGGTGTTTTTCAATTTAAAATCGATTGAATTCTATAGTTGTTGTATCAATATATATAATCTGCAATTATTTTTTTGAGATCTTCAAAAGTTATTTTACTGTAGTTTAACTCGTTTAAGCATTCACTTTTTATAATTGAAAATCAGTATTCAGCCTCCCTATTATCCAAAGAATTTCCTATGCGAGACAATGAAACAGTTCCTCCCATTTTATTTATTTTGTCAATATAGGTTTTTGAAGTGTATTGAAATCCATGGTCTGAATGAATAACAAAATTTTTATCAATAGACCTAAATGTCTTTATATTATCCATAACTAAATTAAGATCATTGCTTACAGATAATTTAAAATCTCTGATTTTTTTAGTTTTATGCTCAATTATTACAGACAAAAATACATGGCTTTCCTTAACATCTCTGGGAGCTTTTATATATGTAATATCAGTAGCAAAAATATTTCTATTTAATTTATCATTGTAGTCGCGTTTAACAATATCCGGCAGTGCGAATTTGGTGTTCTTAATTTCGTCTTTCTTCTTTTTTTTCTAATTTTGCATACTAAATTCAATCTTTTTAAATGTCTTCCAAGACTTCGAGCGTTAATGTCAATATTATATTTCATAGAAATATAAGCACTCAACCTTATGCGACCATATCTACCTTTGTTATCAAGAAAGGATTGTTTAATTATTGCATCATTTTTGTGCTCCCTTACTTTTATAACTCTAGTTTTAGATTTTGCCACTGATTGTCTGCATACATTAAAAATTTTTGCTGATTTGCTGTAGGGAATATTTAGCGTTTTGGCTTCACTAATTTTTCCTGATTTTAATTTATCTTTATTGATTTCGTAATATCTCTTAGCTATTTCTATTAATTCTTCTTTTGTAAATTCGTTTCAATCAGGTTCAATTGGTTTTTTACGTTTGCCACTTCCTGGCTTTCTGTTCGCACCTTTTTTATCTAATAATTGATCTTGCATACCATTATTATAATACCGAATAATTTTTTTGATTCTTCGAAGTAGTTGTGTTCTGGTTATAAAATTTGTACCTGGCGAAATATCATTTATATAATTTATTGTTTGTTTCAATCCAAATTCATTGTAAATTTTATAAATCATATCAAACTCATCTTTTTTAAAGTGTCTTGACATTAGTATTCTCCTTTTTGTCGCATTTGAAAATTTAAAAAAGCTAACACTTTGGGTGTTAGCTTTCTCCTTAAACTCGAACAAAAAAGCCAACACCTTTAGTGTTAATTTTTTTTGTCCTGGTTTAAACCAATGCTTTTTAAAAATTATCTCCTCAAACTGAGAAACTCCAAATTAGACAGGAACTTAATATTAATTATAGCATTAAAAAATATAACTATATAACAAAAAGTGATAGACAAGCATTTATAAATAGATAATGTTTTAAGTATTTTCACAAATTTAAATTAAATATATTGGATACATTGAAATAAAAAGGTGGAAATCCACCTAAATTCTTCAAACTATTACTAAACATAAGTTTATTTATGTTAAAATTATTTTGAAATAAAAAGGTGGAAATCCACCTAAATTCTTCAAGTGAGGTAGCAAAATGATAATAAAACGCGATTTTTATCTTAACCAAATAATTGATAAAAAAGAGAATGACAGAATCAAGATTATTACTGGCATAAGAAGATGCGGAAAATCATATTTATTATTCAATTTATATCGTGATTACCTACTTAGCAGTGGAATTAAAGAAAATCAAATTATAACAATTGCTCTTGACGAAATTGATAATATTGAATACCGAAATCCATTTAGATTAAATGAATATATTAAGAAAAAAACAAAAAATATAAACAAAATGTACTACATTTTCATTGACGAAATTCAATTATCTGAAAATGTATCAAATCCCTATGTTGAGAATAAAGAAAAAAATATAACCTTTGTAGATGTGCTTTTAAGTCTTATGAAACATAGTAACTTAGACATTTATATCACTGGCAGTAACTCTAAAATGCTTTCATCAGATTTATTAACTCAATTCAGAGACCGCGGAGACCAAGTACATGTGAATCCTTTATCTTTTGCTGAAATTTATGAATTATTTAATGACAAATCAGAAGCTTTTGAGCATTATTTTGTATATGGTGGTATGCCACATATTTATAAATTGCAAAATGATGAACAAAAAAGTCATTATTTAAAGCAGTTATTCAAGCAAACGTATATTAAAGACATTCTTGAGCGCAACCAAATACATAATGAGCAACAAATACTTGAAATCCTACTTGACTTTACATCTTCAAATATTGGTTCTTTAACCAATCCCTCTAAGCTCGCAAATCGTTTTTTGTCAGAAAAACAAATACGCATATCATCAAATACAATTTTTAAGTATCTTAAATTTTTTGAAGAATCTTATATTATTCAATGTGCTTATCGCTACGATGTAAAGGGTTCTAAATATTTTTCAACCCCACTTAAATATTATTTTTCGGATATTGGCCTAAGAAATGCAAGATTAAATTTTCGTCAAATAGAAAACACACATATAATGGAAAATATAATCTACAACGATTTACTTCGAAGAGGATACAATATTGACATTGGTGTTGTAGAACATGAATTGAAAAATGGTTCAACAAGAAAAAAAATTCAGCTTGAAATAGATTTTGTTATAAATAAAGGCCACAAAAGATACTATATTCAATCAGCGCTTAATATTGACAATTTAGAGAAAAAAGAACAAGAAATAGCCTCGCTTAAAAAAATAAATGATTCATTTAAAAAAATAGTTATAGTAAGAAACAAAATAATTCCAAAACACGATGAAAATGGTATTTTATACATTGGTTTAGAAGATTTTTTACTTAATGAATCAATAATAGACTTATAATTTTTAAATAACAACTTATTTTCGAGTTTGCCAGTTTGATGAGATAATCTTAAAACAGCGTCTGGTTTTAGGGGTTTTTTTAACTTTTTTGGCAAAAATTAATTACATATTTTAAAACTGTGGTAAAAATCAATTTATGGATAAAACAACAAAAATCATAAAAAACTACTATTTAAACTCAATGCAAATAGAAAACTCGTTTTTATTTGCAGCGAGCGTAAAAAAACATATGAAGTTTTGAAAGAACAATAACCAAAAGCCCTAAATTTATAGATTTCTAAACGGTTAGATTTAAGGCATTCCATCATATTTAAAAATATAATGGATAATTCGCATTTTCTGATTTTTTTATAGCAAAAAACATAACTAATTCCCCCTTAATTCAATATCAACAATTTATTAATTTATTCTTAGTGATGTTTATTATAACACAATTTTATTTTTGACCAAACATTTTTTTTATTTTTTACAAAAGGTTAATTTTAAAATAATAAAAATTAAGGTTTTACCGTCAAAAAACACGGATTTACCGGTATTTTTGCATATTTGTATTCCTAAAAAGTGAATTTTCCATCAAACTGGGAAACTCAGGGGTGTGATTTTTACTTTGAAATAAAAAGGTGGAAATCCACCTAAATTTTTCAAGTGAGGTAGCAAAATGATAATAAAACGCGATTTTTATCTAAACCAAATAATTGATAAAAAAGAGAATGGGAGCAGTTAAATAATCTTGAATTTAACCCCTTCGAATTCGAGTGGTTTTTGAAAAAGGCTGGCAGTAATGCATTTACCTTGTGAACTCAAAAATGGATTAATACAACAAATGCAAAAGGGATATATGCAAAACTCGAAGATGTCGAGGGACTCTTCCACATAAAGATGTTGCATTTAAATTTGCTTCTTGGTGACTATTAACAATCCTAATTCTAAAGGAGTCGAATTCAACTCCTTTAAAAAGAAGGCAGGTAGCAATATAAACTGGACAAAAAAAAGCCAACACCTTTAGTGTTAATTTTTTTTGTCCTGGTTTAACTTAGATTTTTATCTAATCGTCTTTTTTATGTGCTATTTTTTATCATTAAAATACAATTTTTTTATCCTTTCAAGTGATAATTTTATATGCTGACAGCTTTTTTGATATTGTTTAAATACAATATCAAATCCATCCTTATCATCACAAACAAAATTCCAATAATCCCTACCAATAAGTAATTCATCTTCTGCAAAAAACTGCTTCACTCTATCTTGTTTCCAAATATTTCCTTCACCAAATGAATTATATGCAGTAGCTAAAAATATTTTTATTGTATCTTGGCTATTTTCTTCAAGTGAATTTTTAAGAATGAAATACTCTTGAAGTAAAGCTATTTTTTCTGTTTTAGCTTTTTTATTATCCAAATCTCCGCCTGCTTTTAATTCAATTAAAAAATGTTCTTTTGTATCTTTTTTATAAAAATAATGATCTGTTACATGGTCTTTTTCGAAACTTCTTGTATCCTGTGGAATCACACAGTTATAAGAATTGTAATCAGTAACTTTAGGTTTAGTATGTTTTTCATAATCTGATATCATATAGTCAATATGTTGAGATTGCTGTGGTAATAAATATGATTTGACATTTTTTCTTACATCATAAGATAATTTAGCAATGTTATTTCCGATATTTTCTAATATTTTTCCAAATGAGCTGTCAAAACTTCTAACAAAAGCACTATAAAATATAAATTCTTCACCTAATTCAGCTATAAAGTAATTGTTTTTTTTCCTATTAATAACTCCATTTGGGTCATCTACCTCTTTTGTATATCTTTCTTCTAATGCAATAGAAAAACTTAAAATAGAACTTTCAACTATAGCTTCTATAGATTTTTGTTTTGATTTATCCATTGTTTATTGTCCTTTATTGTAAGTTATTGTAAATATCGTAATTTGTTATTAACAAATGCTCTGCTGTCTTATCGTTTCTATTCTGAAAACTTACAACATATTTTTTATCAAAAGTTTTGATATTAAATTCTTTATATAGATTAAAAACGAAATCTGTATTTTTTATAACTAACATAAACTTAGCACTAGTATTTTTACAAAAATTAGCTAATCTTATATGATCGTCACTTGAAAATTCATTATTAGCATAAGTTGAAAACGAAGTATCATACGGTGGGTCTAAAAATATAAAATCATTCTCATCTAATTCTACTTTATCAAAAAAATCTTCAAAATCTAGGGAATAAATTTCAGTTTTGCCTAACTTATTTTGGATTTCAAAACTCTCTATATATTCAATTTTATTTGTTAAATATTTGTTATTATAACTACTCCCACCATATGGAACATTGAATCCGCCATTCTTATTGTATCTGAACATAGATGAATAACAATATTCTCTAATAAAATAATAAATTGAACTATTAAAATGTTCGTTCAACTTTAACTTATCAAAATTATTGTACAAAAATCTAAAATGACTATACATTCCAGTTTTAAATCCCGTTTCGATGTTCAATTTAATATCATCTTTTGAAAGTTCGCCTTTGTCCTTTTCGATTTTTTTCATTCTCTTTAATTTTTTAAAAAGGCTATTTCCTAACTCTAATAATATTCTTTTTTTATCGATAATAATTTCATTATTTAATATACCATTAAATTTTTCCGTATTGTTTATAATAAATCTTGCTATTTTTATTTTAAGCTGTATATCTGAAATTCTACTAAATTTATATTCATTATATAAATCTGATAATTCATATATATAATCTTCACTGATTTTTTCTAAAATTTTCCAACATTTATCTATCTCTTTTATTGCGTAAAAGAATATATTGTTTTTTGATTGAATTGATTTATATAAATTTATTAACTCATTAGACTTATCATTTATATAATATTGTTTTATATTATCAACGGCAAAATAAACTGCACCACCCCCGACAAAAGGTTCATAAAATCTATTAATATTTGTCGGGAGATTCTCTAAAATTATTTTTAGTTCTTCGGTTTTACCACCCGGTCATTTTATAAAAGGCTTCATACTAATTATTCTCCTTATAAATCTCTACTACATCTTCAACTACCCAAAGATAAATCGGTAGTTACTAAGTTTCCCAGTTTGGCGAGATAATCTTAGAAAGTGTCCGGTTTTGGGTACTTTTTAAAGATTTTTGACAAAAGTTAATTACCTATTTTAAAACAATGGCAAAAATCAATTTATAACTAAAATACCAAAAATCATAAAAAAATACAACTATTATTTAAACTCAATGCAAATAGAAAACTCGTTTTTATTTGCATTGAGCCTAAAAAAACATATGAAGTTTTGAAAGAACAATAACTAAAAGCCCTAAATTTGTAGATTTCTAAACGGTTAAATTTAAGGCATTCCATCATATTTAAAAATATAATGGATAATTCGCATTTTCTGATTTTTTTATAGCAAAAAACATAACTAATTCCCCCTTAATTCAATATCGACAATTTATTAATTTATTCTTAGTGATGTTTATTATAACACAATTTTATTTTTGACCAAACATTTTTTTTTTTTTTTTTTGCAAAAGGTTAATTTCAAAATAATAAAAATTAAGGTTTTAGCGTCAAAAAACACGGATTTACCGGTATTTTTGCATATTTATATTCACTAAAAAGCGAATTTTTGCTATCAAACTGCCAAACTAAGGGGTGTGATTTTTACTTTGATATTTTAGTAAATCAGTAAAAAATTGTAATTAACTTTTGCCAAAAAAATTAAAAAAGCTCCTAAAAACAGACGCTTTTTTAAAGTTATCTTATCAAACTGGGAAACTCAGGGGTGTGATTTTTACTTTGAAATAAAAAGGTGGAAATCCACCTAAATTTTTCAAGCGAGGTAGCAAAATGATAATAAAAGCGATTTTTATCTTAACCAAATAATTGATAAAAAAGAGAATGGGAGCAGTTAAATAATCTTGAATTTAACCCCTTCGAATTCGAGGGGTTTTTGAAAAAGGCTGGCAGTAATACATTTACCTTATCACCTCAAAAATGGATTAATACAACAAATGCAAAAGGGATTTATGTGAAACTAGGAAGATATGGTGGGACTTTTGCACATAAGGATATTGCATTTAAATTTGCATCTTGGAGACTATTAACAATCCTAATTTTAAAGGGGTCGAATTCGACCCCTTTAAAAAGAAAGCAGGTAGCAATGCAAACTCGAACAAAAAGCCAACGTCTTAGTGTTAATTTTTTTTTGCCCTGGTTTATTAAACCCGACATTTTTTTAAGATATGTCATCAAACCGGGAAACTCGGGAAGCACATTTTTGTAAATAAACATAAATTCAACTATCAAAGTTACTATTTTTAAATAGATAAAAAAGAAAAACAAGTTAAGAATTTTAAAAATAAACTTAAATTTTTTGTCTTTAAATTTATTAATTAACAAAAAGACCTACGATTTTCCTTCTATCTCAATAAATTTTTTGCTTTTATAACCACGAAAATCTACTCTTGCAATTTCATCATAATATTCAGTTCAATCATTAGAATCTCAAGAAAAGAGAAGATGTTGTTGTAAAATTAATTCTTTTTCTTGCTGACTGTATAAATTAGTATTTTCTAGAAAGTCTGTAAAATACCCAAATTCATGGCCTGTTTCTTTTAGAAATTTATTTAACGCATCGCGATATAAAATTAATTCTTCCATAGATGATCCAATCACATTTTTAGTTAAATTATTTTGCCTTGGCGATCTAGAAACATAGAACTCCGGATCCTTGCCATCACGCAGAAAAATGTCTTGTTCAAGTTTGACTAATTTTTGTTTAAAATAATACTTTAAAATTTCGTATTTACCTTGATAAATATTATTATATAAATTTGAATGGCAAAATCAGTAATAAATTTTTTGACCATCGACATTCAATAAAATGAAATTTTTTAGTGCAATTGGCAAAATTCATGTATCGCCTGCTCCATAGGCGGAGTAGTAATATGGTTTAAATCAAAAAACTGGCTTTTCTGAGTCAAATTGGGAAATTATCTCATCAAGAAGTCCATATTCTTGTCCACCAAAGTAAAAAATTTCGAAATTTTCAAGTTTTAATTTGGCCCAACTTGGCAGAATAAGAAAATCAGGCTCATCGGGATAAAAATCTACTTCTTCAATTCAATATTTAGGACCAAATAAAATTTGCAACAAATAGATTAATTCGATTTTATTTGTCCAATTATTCACATTATCATAATAAGTTTGGCCTCTTTCACCAAAAAGTTCGATGCAATATTTTCGATACTTTAGACCAAATTTATCAAATCAACTAAGAATAAATTTATCGCGATTTTCAATGTTTAAATTAAGCTTTTTAATCCCGTATTTTTCAAATTTTTTGAGCAAATTTTCATAAGTTTCAAAGGTAAATACATTTTGAATTGGTTCAATTTGGGTTTCTTCGCCAAAATTATAATTTTCTTTTAATAACAAATTATAGATATTTTCTACATTTTGTCCTAAATATGGTTTATTTATATCTACAAACTTTGAGTTATATTCATATCTATTTGATAAAAAATCAAAGATTTTTTCATGGTAATTTGCTAAATTTTTTGGTTTTGCATAAGGAACACTTTCCTGAATTTCCTTAATAATTAAATCTTCAATTTCTCTTAATTTGGTTTTTGATTTAAATATTTTTGAAAATACAGCCGGATAAGAGATTGAAAATTCGCATTTTTCAATATTATCAAAGTTTTCAAAGACAACAACAACCTCTTCAAAACTTTTGCCATCGTGCAAACCATACGAAGGATAAAGTTCAGAGATAAGACCAAGATTTTCTTTTCCATTTTTATCACAATATTCACTGTTTGCTCAACCGCCAATTAAACACCTAATATCATTATAAAAACCAAATTTATTGAGTTTTTTACAAAAAAACGCACTTTTTGGGATATCTTCTAGTTTTAAATTATAAACATAATCTTCTTGTTTATAATTTAAACTAATAATTCTTTCAATTGGATTAGGATCAAAGAAGTAGCTAAGGTAATTGGATAAAAAATTTGGAATTCTATAATACTCATAATTACAATCAAACGATAAATCAACATCGTCCTCAATCATGTTTTGAATTGAACAACGACTTTTAATATTAATTTCTATATATTTTAGTTTAATTAATTGTTTTTTTGCCTTGGTTACTAAATCTAGTTGCTTCTCCATATAAAAAATGCACCTTTTCAACATTTAACATTTTTTCTCTTTCTATAAATTCCTTCTTGTCGAATTTTCCCTTTATCATTCTTGCTCTCCTTACGTGATAACTGGGAAAATATATTTTTACGTATGGTGGTATATTTTCATCTTTACTTTTATCAATATCAAACGCATTTTTAGGGTCGGTTCAATCAATAGCATCACTAGCTAGTCCTTCTCCAACAACAAAGCGATCATTAGTAAAACCGATATCTTTATTTAAATTATAATTTGGGTTTCTTGGTCCTTTATTTCCTACCATCAAATTTGCTGTATATTTTGTTTTTATAGCCAAATTTTCCATAACTGATCTATTATATGAATAAAAATCAATAGGTGATTTTAGCTTCTTATCCATATTTTTACGGTCATAAACATTTTTATTGTTTTTTACCGAACTAGGCAGCAAGTTATTAATAATAATTTTGGTTAATTCTGATTGGGCTAGCAAACTTCCAACCGCTAAAAGTCAAGCTGCAGGTTCTGGAATTGCTTGTCTACTAATAACAAAATAAGGTTCTAAGTCTTTATTGTGAAAATTAAAAAATCAAGCAGGGTGAATTCCCGTGTAGTTTACTAATTTTTCCTTATCTTTTGCTTTTATAATAGAAAGTTCTAAAATCGCTGTATTTGCTATTGATTTAATGCTAGGCTCACCTTTTGCTTTTGGTAATTTATCTAAGTCAACCACAATTGAGCTTTCAGTTCTTTCAGTAATAGGGTTATTATTAGCTGGCGCACTGTAACTTCCACTGCGCTCAAATCATCTACCTACGCCATCAACAACTTTTGGAAAAGTTTCCACAGCTACTGCAGCAGCTGTGGAAACTGCTACTGCAGTAATGGCAGCTGCGATAGCATTTGAAATAAATGGAATAAAAGGTAAAAGGAAAAAGAATGTTTTTTCAATCCGAGTTTGATTTTGAAGCTCTCTAAAGTCAAAAACATGCCCTTCTAATTTTAGTTTTGGTATACCTTCTTCAAAATAGAGTTCAGCTTTTTCGTTAACAAATTCAAGTGAAGCACTATTTAAAATTACCTGACCATCTTCATTAATTTGAATTTCAATATCATCTAAATTAGGAGAGTGTGAATTAGTACTTGTTTTGTTTAGACGTGTTTGGGCATTTTTAATATTTGCATTGATGACAAGCGAATTTTGTTGGTTTTTGGTCGAAACAATTTGGACTAAATCATCAAAATTTACCGGTTTTTTTGAATTTGATAAATCTATATCACGAGTTTCAAGTTTGAAATCTGAATAGTTTTTTGTATTTTGAAAATGTCAAAGCGGACCAAAAACGCTTAGTGTCAGTGAAGTGAAAGCGAGAATATTAGTGGCAAACTTAAAAAACTTTAACTTTTTCTTCATGTTTTTTCCTTTTTTTAATTAAATTTATTAGTTTTAAAATTTTAACATATATTAAAAACTTTTTAGGAAAAATGCCTAATAAAATTGTGTTTTAAAAGAATAAGTTATTATGTTAATCAATTGCTAAAAGAAATTACACTAGAATTCAAGCGCATTTCCTGAGTTTGCCAATTTAATAGTAAAAATTCGCTTTTTATTAAATACAAATATGCAAAAATGCCCGTAAATCCGGGTTTTTTTACGCTAAAATCTTAATTTTTATTTTTTTGAAATTAACCTTTTGCAAAAAAATCTTTAGTCTAAGAAAAAATTCTGTTATAATAAAACTCACTTAAGAATAATTAATAAATTTTGATATTGAATTAAGGGGGACTTAGTTATGCTTTTTGTCTAAAAAATCAGACACTGCGAATTATCCATTATATTTTTAAATATGATGGAGTGCCTTAAATTTACCCGTTTAGAAATCTACAAATTTATGGCTTTTGATTACTGTTCTTTCAAAATTTCACATGTTTTTTAGGCTCAATTTAAATAAAAATGAGTTTTCTTTTTACATTGAGTTTAAATAGTAGTTGTATTTTTTATGATTTTTGTTATTTTATCCATAAATTGACTTTGCCAGTGTTTTAAAATAGGTAATTAACTTTTGTCAAAAATCTTAAAAAGTTCCCAAAACTAAACTAGGAAACTCGGGATAACAAAAAGTCATAGACAAGCATTTATAAATAGATAATGTTTTAAGTATTTTCACAAATTTAAATTAAATATATTGCATACATTGAAATAAAAAGGTGGAAATCCACCTAAATTTTTCAAACTATTACTAAACATAAGTTTATTTATATTAAAATTATTTTGAAATTTAAAGTTTAAATAATTCTAAACAGTACGCAGAATAAAAGAAAGGGGATATATTTTGTCAAAAACAAAAAAAGAAACCTAGAGGCAAAGGGTTTTGAAATACAAATTTATACAGAAGATTTTAAAAATGATTATATAAGTTTAACAGATATTGCAAGGTATAAAAATATTCATGAACCTAAAGATGTTGTTAAAAACTGACTAAGGGTAAGAGATACAATTAAATTCCTTGGTCTATGGGAAACTATCAACAACCCTAATTTTAAAGGGGTCAAATTCGACTCCTTTAAAAAAAGCGGGTAAACCAGGACAAAGAAAGTTAACACTAAGGGTTTTCTTTTTTTGTTCTGGTTTAGTTATGGTTACATTTTTTATATCCAAATTATTATAAAGAAGATCTTATTTTAAATATTTAGAAAAACCTAAACTGTGTTGCAAAACCATGAACAATTTTAGTTTTATTACCAAAAAACCTAAAGTTTATTTTTCACCTTTTTACAAAAAAGTAAAATGTGTTATATAATAAAAAAATATTGAATTCAATAAAAGGGTAATTATGAAATCTAAAATTACTAAATCTATCTTACTTTTATCTTCTTTTGTAACAGTTTTTAGTGTTGCAATTGCTTGTGGAACTACCCCTGAAATTAAAGCACCAGCTAAACAAAACGAAAATGCAAAACCACTACCTAAGAAACCAAATTTAGATAACCAAAATAATTTATCTTCAGACAAAAAAGAAGAGCAAAATAATTCAACCTCAAAAACAGATAATGAACAAATCAAAACAAAGACAGAAGATAAAACAGAAGAGGAAAATCAAAAATCAGAAAAAGATATAAAAAATACATCAAATTCTGCTAAAAAAACAGATGAATCTTCCAAAATTGATAGTAATATTGATTCAGATTCTCTAAAAAATACTACAAGTGCTACTGAAAATAATGCCTGCCAAACTAATAACACCTCTTCTTCAGAAAATAATACAAATTCTAAAACATCTAAAAAAATTCCACTAACTTTATTTGAACAGCAACAACAAGACAGTATTGAAAAAATTAGTAAACTTAGTACAATTTCTTCTAGTTTTAAACACTTTTTTGCACAACAAGTAAGTGAGCAAAAAAGTGCTGAAGATCTTAAAAAACTAGAAGGAAAATTTAACAAAATTTCAAATTTATCAGTAAAATTAAAGCAAACAATTGAATCAGCAAACTCTGTAAAAACAACTTCGAAATATACTTCTACCACAAATAATGTTGATAAATTATTAGATATAACACTTTTAAAAGCACAATCATTTTTTCACAATAACCAACTAGCTTTTTCTGATAATATAGGTAATTTAGAAGTACAAATTAATGGTGTACAAAATGAAATAATAAGACATCAAAATGAATTGAATGGCAGCACATCAGAAGAAAATATTAAAAATATTGAGCAAGCAATTAATGATGTAAATCCTTCTTTTGATGATGAAAAAATAAGTACTTATGAACTACAGGACAAATTAAATCCTGCAGCTTTTGATGTTGAAACTACAAAATTATTAACTAAAATTGAAAAAGAAGGCTACACTTTTGAAATAAAAGATACTAATATTAGTGAATTAGACAATAACAAATTAGAAATCACATATCAAGTTAAAGATAAAAATAATCATCGAGCTCGTGTTACAAAAACTCTTGATTTTCACAACAAAGGCAAGTTTAATATAGAAAGCAAAATTAAAGAATTAGGCAAAAAATTTAACTCACTTGATGATTTATATGAATTTGATAAAATTAAATTATCACAAATTCAAGAGACGTATGTTGATAATTTACAAGATTTTATTAAACAAAATTTTAGATCTAAAGGTAATAGAATTGATCAAATTTTTAAACATAATTTAGGCCAAATAAGCTATAAAAATAAACACTTTAGTGCACAAGTGCATTTTTTAATGCTCAACAAAGTTGTTAAAACTTTAGAGCTAAAATCCAATCTCGAGATTGAACTGCGAACAAAAGATTTAATAGGAAGCAAAAAGGATCGAGCTGATCTAGAACTTTTAATTTCTAGTTACCTTACAAATAAAGAATGATCTTACAATAGTCTTGAGGCTAGCCAACCAATTTTAAAAGATCTACAACCTATTAAGCAAGATGTTGATCATCACGGAATTACTTCAATGTTAGCGCTACAAAAATTGAATGAAATCTATAAGTGACCACAAATTGGTAAGTACTCACTTTTTGTTAAGGAAGTACTTGATCATTCAAATATTTATGATTCTAATCGCGGTGGGACAGCGAAATTAATTTTTGGAATCAAAAAAAATAATCAAGAACTACCTTTTCAAGATTGAGATTTAAAGATAACTGAAAGTGATTATAAAACTAAATATGCTAAAAATATGTGATATTTCCGACCACTTCGTCTTAGTGATATTGAATTACCTTCTAATTGAGTAAGTAGTAATTTTGATAATAGTCATAAAAAATTAATTGATGGAATTAACGCCTCTAATTTCGATTTAAGAAAAACTCCAGGCGCTAAAGTGAACGGAAAAGAAACACTTTTTAGTGTTTTAAACCCTCAACACTTAGTTAGCCAATTTCGAAAACAAGATGCTGGTAGTGCCTTACAATATTTATTAAAACTTAAAAATAATCATAATAAAAACACTCAAAATGATTCATCAGAGTTTAAAGGAACATTAGATGAATCAAAAGAAGCTACTGGAGGAGATGAATTTGATAAACAAAGTATTCAAGCTAAAATAGATAATTCAGCAAATGTTTTTGTAGTAAATACAAATAGCATAATTCCTAGTGGAGTAACAACTAATCCAAATAATATTTCTGATATTATTAATCACTATTTTATTGTATATTATGATGTAAAATCAGAAAGAACAGGCGAGCTAAAATTCAAAATTGGCTTTATTAATAAAAGTGATCCTAGCAAAGTTTATTCAAAATCAGAAGAAATTACACTTGTGAATTTATCAAATGATTTTCAAAACAATATATATCCAGAATTGCTTATAAACAAAGTGAGTCTACAAGATTTTCAATATAATAATCAACAATTAACTTGAAATAAACAAACTTTGACACTAAATAACTATTCAATTGAGACTAAAGATATTACAATTCATGAAAAAGTTGAGTATAAAAACAATACTTATATTAATTTAAAATATACTTACCCTAACCAAAAAAAAGAAACAGAAAAAATAGTTGTTGGTAATAATTGATACAAGGTTGCTGGTTCAAATTCTGTTTTGCTTGATGATATCAAAAATTCAAGCTTCAAATGAAGACATTCAGGTCTTAATACTTTAATAGTAGAAAATTATCAAGTTATTCGAAATCGACAAATTGAATTTAATGCTAAAGATGCAATTTGGTCACAAGATGGAAAAGGTGCATCCTGAGTTTTAAAAGAAAAGTACCTTGAAAAAATGTTAGAAAATGCTCGAGATGTAAAACTAGATTTAACAATTTATGGAAATGTTTTAATTCAAGATGATAATCGCTATAATAGATTCACTAAACCAGGCGATCCTACAATTGGCAATGAAGCTAAAAATAAGTTTCCTTCATTTACTATAGACTATTCAGAACTAAAAAGAATGTCAAAACTAAATATTGAACTTGCACTACCAGAAAGATATAATAATACTAGCACTGGCTCTACACCACTTCCCAAATTAACATTATTATTAAATGTTACAAAAAAATAGATGGATTGCACTTTAAATTAAGTTTGAAAGGTGAAGAATATAGCATTATTGTTGGTAATCCTATCAATTATGTAAATACCACTAAAGGTTACAATCCTTTTACAAATAATGATAAATTTGACAAAAATAAAGCTTTTATCTTGTGAGATAGAGGTGCTGGTGTAAATGTTATTTATGAGAATTATGAACAATATGAAGAGCATACCAGACGAACTAATTTATTTGATTATAAACAGATTTCTTACACTCAAGATAATGCACCAATTCCTTTTTATACCGATCCTAATGTTCGAAAAAATGTTTATTTTCCAAACCAAAACGTTCCCTATGAGTTACATAATGGTTATTTACAAAACAATGATTATATAAATTATTCCACTATCAAATCAAATCCTCAATTTGAAAATAATTTCCAACGTGCACTTGCTTTTAGTTTTGGTTCTGCAACGATGATTGGAAAAGTAAATAATGATGAAAATGACTGAAAATTCTACTTTATAACTAATAATCACGTAGAAAATGTCAAAAATTTTGACCAGCTAAATAACTCAACAACTGGCTTGCCAAACACTTATCGAAGATATAGTTACATTGTAAAACCTTCACTTAATTTTGGAAATAATGTTGATGCTGGATTTAGTTACTGAGGTGGCCTATTAAAAGGTCCAAATTCTTCATCAAAGCCTAGAGACAAAGAAGAAGACCCAAATTCTGGATTTCTACTTTCTCAAATTTGATCTGGATCAGATCAACAAAGTCGGGATGGAAAGGAACATAAAGGCCGCAATATTGATGCTACTATTTTTGTGGTCGATGTTAAGCCACTTTATGATGAAGCGCTTGCACAAGGAAAATATGAGTATGCCAACTGATTAAAATCATGACTAGCGCTTGAAAATATGAAATTTAATTTCAATGGTATGGATTATAATATAAACCACCAGTCATTAATTTATGACTTTTCAATTGTTGGTTTTCCTTATGGAAAACAATCTGCATATGTTATTCACCGACCAGGTCTAAGTAATTATAATGTAATGTTAAGACATCAAAATGGCTATGTGCCTACATATTTTGATGCCGGAAATTCAGGAACTGGAATTTTAAGCGCTGATAACAATTACATTTCATTAATTAACTCCGGAACACCTCGCAACAGTTTGCAAGGTTGAAATTATGCAACTCGCGGTTTTAACTATTTTGGTGTGAACTTCAATGGTGAACATCCATTGGATTTAAAAAATACTAAATCATTTGCTGCTCAAATTTTAAGATGGCATCTACTTGCACCCGCCAGTGCAAATTCACCATGATTTTTTAATCCATTTAAAACAAACACAAAATAAATCAAAATGTCAAAAAAGTGTATAAATTTATATACTTTTTTAAACTATTTAATATAAAAATGCAGTTCAATCTGCATAAGTTAGTACACCAATTTCAGACGTATTCAAAAAAGGTGTGTAAAAATGAAACAATACAAATTCACAATTGAAGACAAATTTAAATACATTAAAATTGTAAGTTAGTAGAAAAAAATCAGGCAACTAGTTTTTTGTCAAGATTTTGAGTGCTGTACTTTTGTTAATTTTTTTACGGGAGTGTTCATAATAAAAAATATTTTTTTAACTAAACGATAATTTATTTGTCTAGTCTTCAATAGCGACTTGACCATTTAAAAGAAGCGGTAGTAGATAATCGCGAAGAGTTGTTAAGTAGATTATTTGCTGTGAGTTTTTCGCAATTATATTTTTTATATTTAAAATGTTGAATTTCTTTGAAATTTCTTTATTATACGGAAATTTGTATGATAGTATGGATTGCCAACTAACAATAGGCATTTTTGTTCCTTGAGATTGACTAATGGCATACTTGAAAAATGAATCACTAGATATGGTTATAAGTGCGAAATTATAATCGTATTGAAATTTGGGTATAAATGAATATATTGTCCCCGCAACCACTCCATTGAAAGGTGCTATACCCGCTTTACGAAGATAAGGTCTAATCGACCCAAAAAGAATATCTCCTTCATTCATTGTAAATAAATTAGTTGAAAAATTACTACTTGTATTAGCGGTTGTTAAAGATATAGAATTTTGAGGCATAACACTTAAATCTATTGTAGGCTCAGTACTTTTAAAATTAAATGGATTAGATTTTTTCAATATAATATCAGACATTTTTTTAACACTTCAACCTTTAGGAATATATCTCTTTAATTCTTCATTAAATACCATTTCTCCACCTGATGATTTGTATGGGTTTCCATTTTCATCAGGAAAGTCAAATTGAGTAAACCAATAATCATAAAGCAGTTTGGTTTGCTTCTCTAAATTATCGTTTAGTTGAATATATAATTAAACTCAACTGTTTTAAACCCAGTTTTTATTAAGGAGATTATATGAATGATAAATATATTAAAAATATTTTGCAGAAAATGCAACACTGCTTAAATAACAAGCAAATGAATGAACTTAAAAACGTTCTAAAACAGGAATTAATATTAGCGCAAAATAACTCAGATAACAACGATGATGTATCTAATGAAAAAATAGTTGAATTATTTATAGGGTCAAAAACATTAGAAGGTTGTTCCGACAATACAATAAAATACTATATTTCTACTATTGATTCAATGTTTAAATCCATAAATAAACAAATTAATGAAATTGAGACAAATGATTTGAGAAATTATTTATCAAATTATCAATACAAAAATAATTCAAGTAAGGTAACAATAGATAATATAAGGAGAATATTATCAAGTTTCTTTTCCTGACTAGAGGATGAAAACTACATCCTAAAAAGTCCAGTTAGAAGAATTAAAAAAGTTAAAGCACCAATAACTCTTAAGGAAACATATTCAGATGAAGAACTTGAAATAATGAGAGATAATGTCAATAATTACCGAGATTTAGCGTTGATTGACATTCTAGCTTCCACAGGAATGAGGGTTGGGGAGTTAGTAAAGCTAAATATTGAAGATGTAGATTTTAATGAACGGGAGTGTATAGTAGTAGGAAAAGGAAATAAGGAACGAATTGTATATTTTGATGCTAGAACAAAAATTCATTTAAAAAAATATTTAGATTCAAGAGTGGATAAAAACAAATCTTTGTTTGTTTCATTAAAACGGCCATATGATAGAATTAGTATAAATGGAGTAGAATCAAGACTCAGAAAAATTGGTAAAGATCTTAATATTAAAAAAGTTCATCCTCACAAATTCAGACGAACATTGGCAACAATTGCGATAGATAAAGGAATGCCAATTGAACAAGTTCAAAGGCTATTGGGTCATGAAAAAGTGGATACAACATTAAAATATGCAATGGTAAAGCAAAGTAATGTGAAGAAAGCGCATCAAAAATATATAGGGTAGAAAAAATGAATGAATGAAAAAAAGTTAAAATTAGTGAAATTGGTAAAATAGTTACTGGCAAAACGCCAAAAACATCAAATAGTTCATTTTATGGCGGAAAAACACCTTTTTTCACGCCATCTGATGATTGATCAACGAAATATATTAAAAATACGAATAAATAAATATTTAACGGAAGATGGTAAAAACTCAGTAAAAGGATCAATTATACCTAAAAATGCAATATGCGTAAGTTGTATAGGCACTATTGGTAAAGTTGCAATAACTTCCTCAGAAACAGTTACAAATCAACAAATAAACTCAATCATTGTCAATGAAACAAAATATCACGTAGATTTCATTTACTATGCGATGCTTGAATTGGGCAAAGTATTAAATTTACATAGCGTAAGTTCAACCGTTGTGCCAATTATTAGTAAAAATACTTTTTCTGAATACAAGATAACTTGCCCAAAATTGGACGAGCAGAAAAAAATTGCTAATGTTTTATCGATTATTGATAAAAAAATCGAAATAAATAAACAAATAAACGATAATTTATTTGTCTAGTCTTCAATAGCGACTTGACCATTTAAAAGAAGTGGTAGTAAATAATCACGAAGAGATGCTAAATATTCATTTTCGTTAGATTTTTTATCTTTCAAAGATAGTAATTGATTTAATATATTTAAAATATTCTTGTCTCAAGGGATAAATACTGGGATACTTTCTATATCATTTTTGGTTATGAATTTTATGATTGATCCTGTAGATCTTAATTTAAGTGCATTAATTCTTTCTACAGATGATAGATACAATAAAGCATAGTAATCTTTTTGAGGGGTTAATACATATGTCCTTTGATAGGCATTAAATTTCCCTGTATAATGTTTAACATTAAAATCACCATTACCGGCTATCAAAACAGACGAACTATTAAACCTATATTCATTACATTTTAATGCTTCATTTGAACAAGTAAAAAATTTATATTTTCCGTTTTCGTCAGAAAAATTTGCGTCTTCTTTACCAGTTACAACTTGGGTAAGATTTTTAACTGAAACATATTCACCCTTAATTTTATTATTCATTGCCTTAGACATCATATTTTTAAAAATAAAGTTCATTTGCTTCTCTAAATTATCGTTTATTTTATTATTTAGTTCAATTTTTTTATTAATGAAGTATATAAAATCACCTATCTTTTCCTTATTTTTAACATCGGGTATTGAATAGTTCATAATATGACTTTTATCACAACGAGGCAATATTGAACCTTTTACTCCAAGCATTGCATATTGAAAAAAACTATCATTTAAAAGGTTGGCATAAATATATTTTCCAAATCTAGATTCTAATGGTTTTATAACCAAAACGTCAGGACTTGCTAACCCACTTTTATCTGCTAGTCAAATCTTCTTTAAATAAGGCCCAATATTACCTAGCAAAATATCATTTTTGTCAAATTTAGTATATTTCCCAGTTTTTGGCACAAACGAGGAAGGTTTAATACCCTTTTTATTTGGTAAAATGTTTTCAACACCAACATAAAAAACATCAAGACCATCAATACTTAATTTTTCATTTGAATAAATTGCATAATTCATTAATTTTTTCATTCCGCCACCTTAAAATCATTGTTATGGGTAATATTTAATGTACATATTAGTGTTATTTTTTCTTTGTTAAAACGTAGTTTTAGAGTTTTTTAATACTTTAATACGAGGCATTTTATTTATTATAACTTTATAACACCGCAATTCAGTGTCTGTATCTTGCTTAGTATCATCTTTAACTTGGAATATTAAATAAGCACATTAGTTTTGTGCATTGTTGCAATCAATATCAACTTCAATTTATGATTTACTGCATCATATTCATTTGTCTAGGCCACAAATAAAAATGTTATGAAATATTATTTTTAGATAATTTTAAATTTTGCAGTTGTCCCATTATTTCTTTTTGAAGCTTATCTCCCTCTTCAAAATATTTTTGAAGTTCACTTTGATATTTATTCATTTTAGCTTCAAATTCTTCTTCGGTTATTTCAACATAATCGATTTTAATATCAAAATACTGACCGGCTGACAGTGAGTAGTTTTTTTCTTTTATATCATCATATGAAACCGCTATTGAAAAGTCGTCAATTGATTCTTTATTGTTAAATGTGTTTATTATTAACTCAATATCTTTTTCAGTTAATCTTCTTTTTTTGTTTTTTCCATCTTTATAATCTTCGCCTAGTTTTGAAGCATCAATCAAAATTACTTTATCGTGGTTTCTAGCATTATCAAAGAATAGTACTGTAACATTAGTGCCAGTATTTGCAAACACATTAGATGGCATACTTACACAACCATAAACTATTTTCTCATCAACAATTCTTTTTAAAATTTTACTTTCAACACCCGATTTAGATGTGATAAAACCGGTTGGAATAACAATTGCCCCTTTACCTGTTTCATTCTTTAATGAATTAATAACATGTTGAATAAATAAAGTATAAATTGCCATACTATCTTTTTTTGTTCGCGGAACATTAGGTACGCCAGCTCAAAAACGCTCAGGCATAGTAGATAATTTTTCTCTAGTTTCTGAAAAATCTAATTTAAAAGGCGGGTTAGAAACAACAAAATCAAATTGTCTTAATGATTTGTTGTCATCACTTCTGTGATATGGAGAGGTCAAGGTATCTCCTTGAATAGCATTTTGTAATGAAGAAACTAATCCATTCAAGATCAAATTAAACTTAAGCATCTTATTACTTTTTTGTGAAATATCTTGAGTGTAAATAGTGCATCTATCAATACCTATGCTGTGTGATAATGCCATTACAAGTGTTCCTGTCCCAGCAGAAGGGTCATAAATTTCAATGCTATTAAACTCTTTTTGTTCACCAATAAGTAATTTTGCCATTATTTTTGCAATTGATTGAGGGGTGTAATACTCTGCGTATTTTCCACCTCCATTTGTGTTGTAGTCCTTTAGAAGATATTCAAACATATCTGCAAAAAAATCATAGTGTTCACCAAAAGCTTCTTCAAAAGAAAAATTAACCAATTTGTCAACTAATGCGCTGGCAAAATCTGACCTTTTGATATCGTCAGTAACATAAACTGTAAGTTTTTCAAAAATAGGGATTCTTGTCTTATTAACAGTTTCTGTTGCGAAAATTGCTTCATTTTTAGCAGCTATTTCTTCCATTGTTGAATCGAAAATTTGTGCAAAATTTTTCTTTTTTTGCTGATTTCAAAGGCTAGAAATTAAATGCTGGGGCTCAAGAAGCGGGACATCTGCTTTAAGTCTATTAAGTAATGATTTTCTTTTTCCTTCGGGCATATTAGCATAAGATTCATCTCATTTGTCTGCGACTTTTAATTCAGGACTAATTTTTTTAATTTCATATCCAAACTTATCATTTATGAATTTATAAAGAAAAACCTGCGTAATTACCTTATATTCGTTACCATCATTTCCAATTCCATATGCTGAACAAGTGGCTTTTAATTCATCAATTAAACTAATTGTCTTTTCTTTTAAGTTCATGTGTTATTTCCTTATTCTGTAAATTATTGTTTGATTTGACTAGTGTATTCCTCTTCAATATTATTAATAATGAATTCAATATCTTCAATATCTTCAATTTCTTCTTCTTCAAAAATGTTATGTATTATGCTACTAATTGTTTTTTTAAAGAAACCTTGATGATTTAAAATAGAATTCTTTTTATAAATTTCATTATCTATATTGTCTTTTATCATTTTTAACACATTCATTATTTCCTTGTCTGAAAGAATTAATTCGTATTTTTCATCAGCATGTTTTTTGTTTCACTCCAAAATCCGTTTATGTATACGAACAAATTTTTGGTCATTGTCATACTTGGCTAGTAACTTGTTATTATCTTTATTAATTTTTTTTATATTAGATAATGTTTCATCCAGAAATGTGGAATATTCATCGAATTCATCCATATTATCAATATTGAAACCTCTTTTAGCAAATTTCTCTCTCATTATTGAGATTAAAGATGAGTACTCTGGATCTTTTTTATCAATATTTGCTTTAATTTCTCTTGATAGTTGAACCCATTTTTCATTTAATATATCTGTAGAAACAATTTTTAATTCATCTTTAACTGAAGTTTTTTTAAATGTGAATTCAATATTACTCATAATTTCGTTTATAGATGATTGAAATGATTCATTATCTTTTAATGCAAGTTTTTTGTTTACTATATCTATTCTCTTTGTAAGTAGACTAATCAAAATTGGTAGATTTTCAATTTTGATTACATTAAATTTTTCCTTCAAAACTTCATCGCCTCAAGTTCTAACCAAATTAAATGAATCTCTTGCACTAATTAATACATTTCTTAAGTCGATTAAAAGTTTTTTATCGTCAATTTCAGATATTTCTGAATCAAAAATTTCCAAGTTGTTAATTGTGTATTTAAATAATTTGTTCGATGCATTTTTTACATTTTCAATTAATTTGTCTTTATCTTCAATAATACTATTTAACAAATTATGTGATTCTACTTCACTTGGTTCACTTATTTTTTGTAATTCTTGAAGATATGCCTTGTTTGTATCATCAAAATTTTTCTTAATATCAGCAAAATCAATAATATAACCGTATGCATTTTGTTCATATGGTCTATTAACGCGAGTTAGAGCTTGTAGCAATGTATGGTCTGTTAATTTTCGACCAAAATATAATTTTTTTAGTCTAGGTGAATCAAAACCAGTTAAAAGCATGTTAAAAACAATTAAAATATCAATATTTTTCCCTTTTTTAAAGTCATTGATATAGTTCATTCTGGTGGCCTTATCATCAATGTCATGTAAAATTAGAGCAGCTTTTAAATTGGTTTTTCCAAACTCATTATCGTCTGCATTGCTTTGGATCTTGTTGAAAAATTTATATATTTTTCTCGCTTGGTTGCTTGTTTCACAAATAACCATACCTCCTAATGAATTGCTCCCGCGAGAAATTTGAAATTGTTTAAAATCTTTGATTATGAATTTTGTAAGTTCTTCAACATATGAATCATGCTCAATAATATTAGATATTTTTACATCTTTTTTTTGCGCCAATTCTTGTAGATGTAGACTGTCATATATTTTTTCTAGTTTAAATTTACATGAAGTTTCAACGTCTTCTCTGATAATTTTTAGTGTATAGCCATCTTTTATAGATTTATCATAATAATATGTATGAATATAATTGCCAAATATAGACCATGATTCTTTATCTTTTTTTAAAAGCGGTGTGCCAGTTAGCGCAATTTTTATTGACTCACTATCAGCATTAAATAAATTTGCTAAAAATCTACCGCCCTTTTTATAACTTCTGTGCGCTTCATCTATTATAAAAATTCTTTGTAAATTTACTGGGTAATAAGCGATTTTGATCTTATCTTTTTCATCAAATTCATCAAATCGTTGGATATTAACTACGGTTATTTCCATTTTTCCATCAATGCCTTCGGTAGCATTTGTTGTTTGGAATTGTGCCATTAATTCTTCTTTATTGCGATGCGTTTTAACTGACAAACCACGATATTCGAATTCTTGTTTAGCTTGTTCTAGTAAATCCAATCTGTCGACAATAAAGTAAAATTTAGCAACTTTGTTTTGGGCAGAAAAATAGTCAGTCAAATATTTTATTAAATAATATGACAATGCAGTTTTTCCGCTCCCTTGAGTGTGTCAAATAATTCCTGACTTTTTACCTTGATTAAGGGTATCGCCAACCGCTAATGTAGCTAGCAATTGTTGATATCGCATTATGTGTTTTAGGTTGAATTCCTGGATATTACCATCTACTTCTTTTTTATAGTTTAAATAGGCAATACCGTATTTAATGATGAAAAGCAATCTTTCTGGAGAACATAAAGATGTGATAATTCTATTTGTGGGGGTATTAAAATCTAAATTTATTTTGTATTCTGGAGTCTCAAGTAATGTATGTGCATTAAAATCGCCAATGATTTGTTTTTCTTTATCTTTATCTATAGTTTCATAAGGATAGTCGTTGATAAACTTATCTGAATCTTCTCTAAAACAATTGAAAAACGCTTTTTCCTTTGCTGCAGTGCTGTAAAACGCACCCTCAACTGGTGCAATACCATCAACATTATCGTATTCCATATTATTTGAAAAAATCATTAATTGGCTAATGTTTATATATCTTCTAAATTTGGTATTTGGTAATCTTTTGGTATTCATCCTTTCGGCTTCAGCAACGACACCTCCAGGATTATTAGGTGTTTTAACCTCGATAAAAACTAAGGGTAAACCATTAATAAATAAGGTTATATCAGGTCTTAGTTCATCGCCTTCGTTACGGTAAGAAAATTCTCCAGTGAAATGAAAAGAGTTGTTTTTGATATTATCAAAATCTATTAATTTTTGGTTATATGAGATTAAACGGTTATAAAAACTCATTCCTAAATCATCATTGTTTAGGTCGTGTTTTATTTCACGTAAGACCTCGTTAAAATCACCATTAAAAGTCGGATTTAATTGAAAAAATTTTTCTTTAAAAATGTCGACAGCAATATTAGTAGTAGCATCATATTCAAATGATTTTTTACTATCAGAATTTCTTCCAAGATATTTATATCCAAGTCTTAACAAATGCACTAATGCAGGTATTTGAACTCTTGTTTTTTCATTAAATTCAGCCATAATTTATATTATCCTTAATAATTTATATATAAAATATAAATTAGATTTTAATGGAGAGTCGTTAAAACTAGTGGGTGTAAATTTTTTTATTAGTTTTCCAGTCATCTCAATTCCCCCACTTGGACAAAAAATTATTCTTACTAAACTTAAATTATAAAGGAAAAGAAGTTAAATTTTCCTAAAATTTTCCCTTTTTTTAAAAAAATTTCTAATATAAAATAAAAAATTATGTTTTACACCTCTGAAGAAAAAACAACTTTAATTAACAATTTAATAGAAAAAGTCAAAGCAGAAGATGAAAATCTTTTAGAAAAATGCTACGCAAACAAAATCTGACCTTATTAGTAAAAAAATAAGAAAACCTTCTAAATTTGTCAAGAGTAAATCATAATTTTAATAAATAAAATCAGCTCGCTAATTTTTTTAAGAATTTTTAAGTTCTGAGTTTCAAGTTTGATGACAAAAATTGACTTTTTAGTGGATCTAAACATGAAAAAATAGCGGTAAATCCGTGTTTTTTTGACATAAAATCTTAATTTTTATTATTTTAAAATTAACCTTTTGCAAAAAATTTTTAAAAAAATGTTTGGCTTAAACAAATTTTAAGCTATAATTAGACACACTAAGAATAAATTAATAAATTTTGATATTGAATTAAGGAGGAATAAGCTATGTTTTTGGCACAATAAATTCAGATAATGCCATTTTTTCCATTATGGCTTTAAATATAATGGAATGCCTTAAATTTAACCGTTTAGAAATCTGCAAATTTAAGGATTTTAATTATTGCTCTTTCAAAACTTCATATATTTTTTTAGGCTCAATGTAAGTAAAAACGAGTTTTCTATTTACATTGAGTTTAAATAGTAGTTGTATTTTTTATGGTTTTTGTTATTTTGTCCATAAATTGATTTTTGCTAGTGTTTTAAAATTGTAATTAACTTTTGCCAAAAAAATTAAAAAGCGCCCAAAACACGGACACTTTTTTAAGATTATCTCATCAAACTGGGAAAGTCGGGAAGCACATTTTTGCAAATAAACAAAATTTTTCTAACAAAATTCCTATTTTTAAATAAATAAGAATGTAAAAAAACAAGTTAAAAATTTTAAAAATAAACTTAAATCTTTTGTCATTAAATTTATTAATTAACAAAAAGATCTACAATTCTCCTTCTATCTCAATAAATTTTTTGCTTTTATAACCGCGAAAATCTACTCTTGCAATTTCATTATAATATTCAGTTCTATCATTAGAATCTCGAGAAAAGGGATCATGTTCTTCTAAAATTAATTCTTTTTCTTGCTGGCTATATAAATTAGTATTTTCTAGAAAGTCTGTAAAATACTCAAATTCATGGTCTGTTTCTTTTAGAAATTTATTCAAGGCTTCTCGATATAAAATTAATTCTTCCATAGATGATCCAATCACATTTTTATATAAATTATTTACCCTTGGTAATCTAGAAATAAAGAACTCTGGATCCTTGCCATCACGCAAAAAAATATCTTGTTCAAGTTTGACTAATTTTTGTTTAAAATAATATTTTAAAATTTCGTATTTACCTTGATAAATATTATTATATAAATTTGAATGTCCAAATCAGTAATAAATTTTTTCACCATCAACATTCAATAAAATAAAATTTTTCAATGCAATTGGCAAAATTCATGCATCACCCGCTCCATAGGCGGAGTAGTAATATGGTTTAAATCAAAAAACTGGCTTTTTTGAATCAAATTGAGAAATTATTTCATCAAAAAGGCCGTATTCATGTCCGCCAAAGTAAAAAATTTCGAAATTTTCGAGTTTTAATTTTGCTCAGCTTGGCAGAATAAGGAAATCGGGATCATCGGGATAAAAATCTAGATCTTCAACTCAATATTTAGGACCAAATAAAATTTGCAACAAATAGATTAATTCGATTTTATTTGTCCAATTATTCACATTATCATAATAAGTTTGGCCTCTTTCACCAAAAAGTTCAATGCAATACTTTCGATATTCCGGCCCAAATTTATCAAATCAACTAAGAATAAATTTATCACGATTTTCAATGTTTAAATTAAGCTTTTTAATCCCGTATTTTTCAAATTTTTTAAGTAAATTTTCGTAAGTTTCAAAAGTAAATACATTTTGAATTGGTTCGATTTGCGTTTTTTCGCCAAAATTATAATTCTCTTTTAATAACAAATTGTAGATATTTTCTACATTTTGTCCTAAATATGCTTTATTTATATCTACAAATTCTGAATTATACTCATATCTATTTGATAAAAAATCAAAGATCTTTTCATGATAGTTTGCTAAATTTTTTGGCTTTGCATAAGGAACGCTTTCCTGAATTTCCTTAATAATTAAAGCTTCAATTTCTCTCAATCTGCTTTTTAATTTAAATATTTTTCAAAAATAAGCAGGATAAGAAATTGAAAATTCACATTTTTCAATATCATCAAAGTTTTCAAATACAACAGCAACTCTTTTAAAATCTTTACCATCGCGTAAAGCAGATGCAGAATAAAGATCAGATTCATAAACAACATTTTCTTCTTCGTTTATTTCACAATATTCAACGTGGTGACAGTCGCCAATTAAACACTTAATATCGTTATGAAAATGGAAATCTTCGAGTTTTTTGGAAAAAAACGAACTTTTTGGGATATCTTCCAGTTTTAAATTATAAATATAATCTTCTTGTTTATAATTTAAACTTATAATTCTTTCAATTGGATTAGGATTGTAGGTTTCATTAAGGTAATTGTATAAAAAATTTGGAAATGGATAATTCTTATAATAACAATCAGACGTTGAATCTACATCATCATCAGTCATATTGCCAATTGAACAACGACTTTTAATATTAATTTCTATATATTTTAGTTTAATTAATTGTTTTTTTGCGTTAGTTACTAAATCTAATTGCCTTTCCATATAAAAAATGCACCTTTTCAACATTTAACATTTTATTATTAATAATATAGTAATTTATAAAAAAGAAGGTTTTTCAACCCAAATTTGATTTTGAATTTCTCTAAAGTCAACAACATAAGCTTCAAATTTTAGTTTTGGTATTCCCTTTTCAAAATAAAGTTCTGGTTTTTTGTTAGCGAATTCGAGTGAAAAACTATTTAAAATTAGCCGATCATCTTGATCGCTTGTTTTGTTTAGATATGTTTGGGCTTTTTTAATATTTGTATTAATAACAAGCGAATTTTCTTTGTTTTTGGTTGAAAAAATTTGGACTAAATCATGAAAATTTAGGGTTTTTTTGAATTTAATAAATCAAAATCACAGTTGTGAGTTTAAAATCTGAATAGCTTTTTGTACTTTGAAAATGTAAAAGTAGGCTAAAAATACTTAGACTAATAATCAAAAAGTAATAATATTAGCAATAAACTTAAAAAGTTACAGTCTTTTATTCATGTTTTCTCCCTTTTTATATACTATATTCAAATTCTTTACTCATTAAAATTATAGCATACATTAAAACTTTTTAGGGAAAATTTCGTTAAAAATTCAGATCTAAAAAAATAAATTAGCAGAAAAATTCAAGCAACTTTTGCAAATAAACAAAATTTTTCTAACAAAATTTTTATTTTTGAATTAGCAAAAATAAAAAAAAGCTAAAAATTTAAAAAAAAGAATTTAAAATTTTTAGTCCCGGAGTTTTTCACCATCGAAAAGATCAGCAAACGTTTTCTCATCATCACGAGCTTTCTCGCTATAATCACCGCGAAAATCTGTTTTTGAAATTTCTTCAAAATAGTAATTTTTGTCTCTAGAATTTCAAGAAAAATCAAAGTGTCTTTCTAAAATCAATTTCTTTTCTTGTTGGTTATATAAACTCGAATTTTCTACAAAATCATCAAAATACTTAAATTCACGAGTTGTTTTTTCTTGAAATTTTTTAATTGCATCACGATATAAAATTAGTTCTTCCATAGAAGATTCGATTACATTTTTATTTAAATAATTCGATTTTGATGGAGAAGAAAAAACAAACTGCGGATCTTGGTTATTTCGCAGAAAAATATCTTGTTCGAGTTTGACTAATTTTTGTTTGAAATAATATTTTAAAATTTCGTATTTACCTTGGAAAATATCGTCATATAAATTCGAATGGCCAAATCAGTAATAAATTTTTTGCCCGTCAACATACAGTAAAATGAAATTTTTTAATGCAATTGGGGAAATTCAGCCGGTGTTGGTACTATAAGCAGAACGATAATACGGTTTAAACCAAAAAACTGGTGTTTTTGAGTCTAATTGTGCAATTATTTCATCAAAAAGTCCATATTCTTGGCCGCCAAAATAAAAAATTTGGAAATTTTCCAGCTTAAGCTTGGATCAACTTGGTAAAATAAAATAATCCGGTTCGTCAATGTCGACATTCTCGGTGGGAAAATAATATCTAGGACCAAATAAAATTTGCAACAAATAGATAAATTCGATTTTATTTGTTCATTTATTCAAATTATCATAATAAAATTGACCATTTTTACCAAAAAGGTTGATGCAATATTTTCGATATTCAGGACCGAATTTATCAAATCAACTAAGAATAAATTTATCCCGGTTTTCAATGTTTAAATCAAGCTTTTTAATCCCGTATTTTTCAAATTTTTTAAGCAAATTTTCATAAGTTTCAAAAGTAAATACATTTTGAATGGGGTTAATTTTGGTTTTTTTACTAAAATTATAATTCTCTTTTAATAACAAATTGTAGATATTTTCTACTTTTTTGCCTAAATATGCTTTATTTATATCTAGAAACTCTGAATTATATTCATATCTATTCGATAAAAAATCAAAGATTTTTTCGCGATAATTTCATAAATTTTTTGTTTTTGCATAAGGAACGCTTTCTTTGATTTCCTTAATTATCAAATTTTCAATTTTTTTTAGTTCATCTTTTGATTTGAACATTTTTTGAAAAACTGCAGGAAACGAAATTGAAAATTCACATTTTTCTGTGTCACCAAAATTTTCAAAAGCGACGATTAGTACTCTAAAATCTTTAGTCTCATAGGGAGTGTCCGAAAAATAGGGTTCTCATTTGCATTTATCACTTAGATTTTCTTTTTTTCGACAATAATCTTTATCAGTTCATCTACGTGACAAACACCTAATTTCATCATAAAAATCAAAGTCTTTCAGTTTTTTCAAAAAGAAGACTGTTTTTGGGATATCTTCTAGTCTTAAATTATAAACATAATCATCACGTTTGTAATCTAAGCCAATAATAGTTTCAATTGGATTGTCTACAACCACGCAAGAATCCATGACATAAACTCATAAAAAGTCTGGAATTGTTCGATATTCATTATTACAATCATTGTGAAAATCTTCATCAGAAAATATCCGTTCAATTAAGCAATGACTTTTAATATCAATTTCTAAATATTTTAGTTCTTTTAATTGTTTTTTTGCTTTAGACTTCAAATCTAATTGGACTTCCATATAAAAAATGTACCTTTTCTACATTTAACATTTTATCCCTATCTACACGTTTCTTTTTAAGTCTTACTCTTCTTACATGATAACTTGGGAAAAAAACTTTTGTATATGATTTTGGATTAGATTGTTTATCAGGAATCTCAAAAGCGTTTTTAGGATCGGTTCAATCAATAGAATCATAAGCAAGTCCGCTCCCGGTAACAAAAGGGCCTTTAGTAAAACTGGGATCTTTATTTAAATTATTATTTGGATCAATTGACCATCTATTTCCCACTATCAAATTTGCTGTATCTCTTGTTTTTTCAGCCAAAGTTCACATAACTGGCTCATTAAATGAATAAAAATCAATAGGAGAATTTAATTTTTCCTTCATATTATCACGGTCTCTTTTATTTTTATTGATTTTAGCTTTTACTGAACTAGGCAGGAAAGTATCAATAATAATTTGGGTTAATTCTGATTGAGCTAGCAAACTTCCAACCGCTAAAATTCGACACATTTTTCAAATAAAAATAAATTTAACTAACAAAATTGCTATTTTTAAATAAATAAGAATGTAAAAAACAAGTTAAGAATTTTAAAAATAAACTTAAATCTTTTATCTTTAAATTCATTAATTAACAAAAAGATCTACGATTCCCCTTCTATCTCAATAAATTTTTTGCTTTTATAACCGCGGAAATCTACTCTTGCAATTTCATTATAATATTCAGTTCTATCATCATTATCTCAAGAAAAGAGAAGGTGTTGTTGTAAAATTAATTCTTTTTCTTGCTGGCTATATAAATTAGTATTTTCTAGAAAGTCTGTAAAATACCCAAATTCATGGTCTATTTCTTTTAGATATTTATTCAATGCATCCCGATATAAAATTAATTCTTCCATAGATGATTCAATCACATTTTTATCTAAATCAATTTTCCTTGGTGATCTAGAAACATAGAAGGCTGGATCCATGCCATCACGCAGAAAAATATCTTGTTCAAGTTTAACCAATTTTTGTTTGAAATAATATTTTAAAATTTTGTATTTACCTTGATAAATATTATTATATAAATTTGAATGACCAAATCAGTAATAAATTTTTTCACCATCAACATTCAATAAAATAAAATTTTTCAATGCAATTGGCAAAATTCATGCATCACCAGCCCCATAGGCGGAGTAGTAATATGGTTGAAATCAAAAAACTGGCTTTTTTGAGTCAAATTGTTCAATTATTTCATCAAAAAGGCCATATTCTTGTCCACCAAAGTAAAAAATTTCGAAATTTTCAAGTTTTAATTTTGCTCAGCTTGGTAGAATAAGAAAATCAGGTTCATCAGGATAATAAAAATCTAGATCTTCAACTCAATATTTAGGACCAAATAAAATTTGCAACAAATAGATTAATTCGATTTTATTTGTCCAATTATTCGCATGATCATAATAATTTTTGCCGTCTTCACCAAAAAGTTCAATGCAATACTTTCGATATTCCGGTCCAAATTTATCAAATCAACTAAGAATAAATTTATCGCGATTTTCAATGTTTAAATTAAGCTTTTTAATCCCGTATTTTTCAAATTTTTTAAGCAAATTTTCATAAGTTTCAAAAGTAAATACATTTTGAATTGGTTCAATTTGCGTTTTTTCACCAAAATTATAATTCTCTTTTAATAACAAATTGTAGATATTTTCTACATTTTGTCCTAAATATGCTTTATTTATGTCTAGAAATTCTGAGTTATATTCATATCTATTTGATAAAAAATCAAAGATTTTTTCGTGGTAATTTGTTAAATTTTTTGGCTTTGCATAAGGAACACTTTCCTGAATTTCCTTAATAATTAAATCTTCAATTTCTCTTAATCTGCTTTTTGATTTAAATATTTTTCAAAAATAAGCCGGATAAGAAATTGAAAATTCGCATTTTCCAATATCATCAAAGTTTTCAAATACAACAACAACTTTTTTAAAAGCTTTACCATCGCGTAAAGCAAATGCGGAATAAAGATCAGATTTATAAACAACATTTTCTTCTTCGTTTATTTCACAATATTCAATGTGGTGACAGTCGCCAATTAAACACTTAATATTGTTATGAAAATGAAAATCTTTGAGTTTTTTGGAAAAAAACACACTTTTTGGGATATTTTCCAGTTTTAAATTATAAACATAATCTTCTTGTTTATAATTTAAACTAATAATTCTTTCAATTGGATTAGGATCGAAGATGTTATCATAAAGATAATTGGATAAAAAATTTGTAAATGGATAATTATTATAATAACAATCAGAAGTTAAATCAACATCATCCTTAGTCATATTGCCAACTGAACAACGACTTTTAATATCAATTTCTATATATTTTAGTTTAATTAACTGTTTTTTTGCCTTAGTTACTAAATCTAATTGCTTCTCCATATAAAAAATGCACCTTTTCAACATTTAACATTTTTTCTCTTCGTATAAATTCCCTCTTTCCGAATTTTCCCTTTATCATTCTTGCTCTCCTTACATGATAACTGGGAAAATATATTTTTACGTATGATGGTATATTTTTATTTTCATTTCCATTTTCATTTCCATTTTTACTTGTATCATAAATATCAAACGCATTTTTAGGGTTAGTTCAATCAATAGCATCATTAGCTAGACCTTCTCCAACAACAAAGTGATCTTTAGTAAAACCGATATCCTTATTTAAATTATTAGTTGGATCTCATGACCATCTATTTTTCACTATCGAATTTGCTGTATATTTTGTTTTTTCAGCCAAACTTTTCATAACTGGTTCATTATATGAATAAAAATCAATAGGTGAATTTAGTTTTTTATCCATAATTTTAAGGTCGTCAACATTTTTATTATTTTTTACTGAACTAGGTAGCAAGTTATTAATAATAATTTTGGTTAATTCTGATTGGGCTAGCAAGCTTCCAACTGCTAAAAGTCAGGCTGCAGGTTCTGGAATTGCTTGTTTACTAATAACAAAATGAGGTTCTAACTTTTCATTATGAAAATTAAAAAATCATGCAGGATGGATTCCAGTGTATTGTTTTAATTTTTTCCTATCTTTTACAATAGAAAGTTCTAAAGTCTTTGTATTTGCTATTGATTTAATGCTAGGTTCACCTTTTGCTTTTGGTAATTTATCTAAGTCAACCACAATTGAGCTTTCAGTTCTTTCAGTAATAGGATTATTATCAGCTGGCGCAGGAACAGGGTTATAATCAGCTGACGGATAGTAACTTTCACGGGTACCAAATCATCTACCTACATCATCAACAACCTTTGGAAAAGTTTCCACAGCTACCGCAGCAGCTGTGGAAACTGCTACTGCGGTAATGGCAGCTGCGACAGCATTTGAAATAAATGGAATAAAAGGTAAAAGGAAAAAGAAGGTTTTTTCAACCCGAGTTTGATTTTGAAGCTCTCTAAAGTCAAAAACATAACCTTCTAATTTTAGTTTTGGCACACCTTCTTCAAAATAGAGTTCAGCTTTTTTGTTAGCAAATTCAAGTGAAGCACTATTTAAAATTACCTCACCTTCTTGATTAATTTGAATCTGAATATCATCTAGATTAGGAGAGTCTGAATTAGTACTTGTTTTGTTTAGATGTGTTTTGGCTTTTTTAATATTTGCATTGATGACAAGCGAATTTTGTTGGTTTTTGGTCGAAACGATTTGGACTAAATCATCAAAATTTACCGGTTTTTTTGAATTTGATAGTTCTATATCACGAGTTTCAAGTTTAAAATCTGAATAGCTTTTTGTATTTTGAAAGTGTCAAAGCGGACCAAAAACACTTAGACTTAATGATGAAAAAGCAATAATATTAGTGATAAACTTAAAAAGTTTCAGTTTTTTCTTCATGTTTTCTCCTTATTTATGTACTATATTCAAATTCCTAGTGTTTAAATTATAGCATACATTAAAACTTTTTAGGGAAAATTTCGTTAAAAATTCAGCGTCTTAAAAAATAAATTAATAGAAAAATTCAGGTAACCTTTGCAAATAAACAAAATTTTTATTTTTGAATAACCAAAAATAAAAAAAGCTAAAAATTTTAAAAAAGAATTTAAAATTTTTAGCTTCGAAGTTTTTTACCATCGAAAAGATCAGCAAACATTTTTTTATCATCACGAGCTTTCTCACCATAGTCACCGCGAAAATCTGTCTTTTTAATCTCTTCAAAATAGTAATTTTTTTCTCGATAATTTAAAGAAAAATCAAAGTGCTCTTCTAAAATCAATTTCTTTTCTTGTTGGATATGTAAACTCGAATTTTCTATAAAATCTTGAAAATACTCAAATTCATGAGTTGTTTCTTCTTGATATTTTTTAATTGCATCACGATATAAAATTAGTTCTTCCAAAGAAGATTCAATTACATTTTTATTTAAATAATTTGATTTTGGTGGAGAATAAAAAAGAAACTGCGGATCTTGGTTGTTTCGCAAGAAAATATCTTGTTCAAGTTTGACTAATTTTTGTTTAAAATAATATTTTAAAATTTTATATTTGCCTTGATAAATATCATCATATAAATTCGAATGTCCAAATCAGTAATAAATTTTTTGCCCATCAACATATAATAAAATAAAATTTTTTAAGGAAATTGGTGAAATTCAGCCAGTCTCGGTACTATAAGCCGAACGATAATACGGTTTAAATCAAAAAACAGGTTTTTTTGAGTCAAATTGGGAAATTATTTCATCAAAAAGGCCATATTCTTGGTCACCAAAGTAAAAAATTTGGAAATTTTCTAGTTTAAGTTTGGCTCAACTTGGTAAAATAAAATAATCAGGTTCAGCAAGGTCAACATTTTCAGTGTTAAAATGATATCTAGGGCCAAATAAAATTTGCAACAAGTAGATAAATTCAATTTTATTTGTTCATTTATTTAAATTATCATAGTAAAATTGGCCTTTTTTACCAAAAAGGTTGATGCAAAATTTTCGATATTCCGGACCGAATTTATCAAATCAACTAAGAATAAATTTATCCCGGTTTTCAATGTTTAGATCAAGCTTTTTAATTCCGTATTTTTCAAATTTTTTAAGCAAATTTTCATAAGTTTCAAAAGTAAATACATTTTGAATTGGTTGAATTTGGGTTTTTTCGCCAAAATTATAATTCTCTTTTAACAACAAATTGTAGATATTTTCTACGTTTTGTCCTAAATATGGTTTGTTTATATCTACATACTCTGAGTTATATTCATATCTTTTTGATAAAAAATCAAAGATTTTTTCGTGATAATTTGATAAATTTTTTGGCTTTGCATAAGGAACACTTTCTTTGATTTCCTTAATTATTAAGGATTCAATTTCTTTTAATTTTTCTACTGATTTAAATATTTTTCTAAAAACGGTAGGATAAGAAATTGAAAATTCACATTTTTCAGTATCATTAAAGTTTTCAAAGGCAACAACAACCTTTTTCAAACCTTTAGTGTAGTACCAAGTATTTGAAAAATAAACTCGAGGAACAGACTCACCACTCTGATTTTTATTTTTTTGACAATATTCTTGATCTTCATAAGTACGACTACCAATCAAGCACCTAATTTCATTATAAAAATGGAAATTTTCAAGATCCTTAGAAAAAAACACAGTTTTTGGAATATCTGCTAATTTTAAGTTATAGATATAGTCGTCCTGCTTATAGTCAATACCAATAATTGTCTCAATCGGGTTAATTACCTCAGCGCAAAAATCCATACCATAAACTCATAAAAAATCAGGTATTCGCGCAAACCTATCTTCACACTCAGGATCATAATCTTGAATTATATTTTCAACTGAACAAGGACTTTTAATATTAATTTCTAAATATTTTAGTTTTTTTAATTGTTTTTTTGCCTTAGACATCAAATCTAATTGGTGTTCCATATAAAAAATGTACCTTTTCAACATTTAGCATTTCATCTCTATCTAGATGCTCGCGTCTTAATCTTGCTCTCTTACATGATAACCGGGGAAAAAGACTTTTATGTACGGTTTTTCATCTGGGTCTTTATCCTTGTGAGTAGTTCTAAAGAAGTTGTCGGGGTCGATTCAATCAATAGAATCATGAGCAAGTCCGCTTCCGGTAACAAAAGGACCTTTAGTAAAACTGGGATCTTTATTTAAATTATTATTTGATCATCCTCGTAGCCATTCGTTTCCTACAATCAAATTTGCTGTATCTCTTGTTTTTTCAGCCAGATTTTTCATAACTCATCAATTATTCGAATAAAAATCAATAGGGGACTTTAGTTTGTTATTCATATTTTTACGGTCTTTTTCTTTTTCATTCCTTTTATCTTTTACTAAACTAGGTACCAAGTTATTAATAATAATTTTGGTTAATTCTGATTGGACTAACAAATTTTCAACCGGTCAAAGTCAAGCACATTTTTGCAAATAAACAAAATTTTCTAACAAAATTGCTATTTTTAAATAAATAAAAATGTAAAAAACAAGTTAAGAATTTTAAGAATAAAGTTAAATCTTTTATGATTAAATCTATTAATTAACAAAAAGATCTACAATTCTCCTTCTATTTCAAGAAATTTTTTACTTTTGTGACCGCGAAAATCTACTCTTGCAATTTCATCATAATATTCAGTTCTATCATCATTATCTCAAGAAAAGGGAGCATGTTCTTCTAAAATTAATTCTTTTTCTTGTTGGCTATATAAATTAGTATTTTCTAGAAACTCTGTAAAATACTCAAATTCATGGTCTGTTTCTTTTAGAAATTTATTCAAGGCATCCCGATATAAAATTAATTCTTCCATAGATGATCTAATCACATTTTTAGATAAATTATTTACCCTTGGTAATCTAGAAGCAAAGAAGGCCGGATCATTACCATCACGCAGGAAAATATCTTGTTCAAGTTTGACTAATTTTTGCTTAAAATAATATTTTAAAATTTCATATTTTCCTTGATAAATATTATCATATAAATTTGAATGGCCAAATCAGTAATAAATTTTTTCACCGTCAACATTCAATAAAATGAAATTTTTTAACGCAATTGGCAAAATCCGTGCTTCACCAGCTCCATAGGCGGAGTAGTAATACGGTTTGAATCAAAAAACTGGGTTTTTTGAGTCAAATTGGGAAATTATTTCATCAAAAAGTCCATATTCTTGCCCGCCAAAGTAAAAAATTTCGAAATTTTCAAGTTTTAATTTTGTCCATCTTGGCAGAATTAAATAATCAGGTTCATCAAGGTAAAAATATTGACGTTCAACTTCATATTTAGGACCAAATAAAATTTGCAACAAATAGATTAATTCGATTTTATTTGTCCAATTATTCACATTATCATAATAAGTTTGGCCGTCTTTACCAAAAAGTTCAATGCAATACTTTCGATATTCTGGACCAAATTTATCAAACCAACTAAGAATAAATTTATCCCGGTTTTCAATATTTAAGTTAAGCTTTTTAACCCCGTATTTTTCAAATTTTTTAAGCAAATTTTCATAAGTTTCAAAAGTAAATACATTTTGAATTGGTTGAATTTGGGTTTTTTCGCCAAAATTATAATTCTCTTTTAATAACAAGTTGTAGATATTTTCTACATTTTGTCCTAAATATGCTTTATTTATGTCTACAAACTCTGAATTATATTCGTATCTTTTTGATAAAAAATCAAAAATTTTTTCGTGGTAATTTGCTAAATTTTTTGGTTTTGCATAAGGAACACTTTCTAGAATTTCCTTAATAATTAAAGCTTCAATTTCTCTTAATTCGGTCTTTGATTTAAATATTTTTGAAAACACAGCCGGATAAGAAATTGAAAATTCGCATTTTTCAATATTATTGAAGTTTTCAAAGACAACAACAACTTTTTTAAAACCTTTACCATCGTATAAACCATACGAAGGAGAAAGTTTAGAGATAGAATCAATATTTTTTTTCCCGTTTTTTTCACAATATTCATCGTCGTCTCAGTCACCAATTAAACACCTAATATCATTATAAAAATGGAAATCCTTGAGTTTTTTGGAAAAAAATGCGCTTTTTGGGATATCTTCTAGTTTTAAATTATAAACATAATCTTCTTGTTTATAATTTAAGCTAATAATTCTTTCAATTGGATTAGGATTGAAGACGTCATAATAAAGGTAATTGTATAAAAAATTTGGAAATGGATAATTATTATAATAACAATCAGGCGTTAAATCGATATCATCCTCAGTCATGTTACTAATTGAACAACGATTTTTAATATTTATTTCTATATATTTTAGTTTAATTAACTGTTTTTTAGCCTTCAATAATGAATTTATCAGGTTTTCCATATAAAAAATGCACCTTTTCAATATTTAACATTTTTTCTCTTGGTATAAATTCCGACTTTATGCCCTTTTGCTTATCCCCTATCATTCTTAATCTCCTTACATGATAACCGGGAAAATATATTTTTATGTATGGTCTGTAATTTTTCTCTGGACTTGGTTCGACATCAAACTCATTTTTAGGGTCAGTTCAATCAATAGCATCACTAGCTAGGCCTTCTCCAACAACAAAGCTATCTTTAGTAAAACCGGAATCTTTATTTAAATTATTATTTGGGTCTGCTAGCCTTTCATTTCTCACAATTAAATTTGCTGTATCTTTTGTTTTTTGAGCCAAAGTTCACATAACTAATCGATTATTTGAATAAAAATCAATAGGGGAATTTAATTTTTCCCTGATATAATTACGGTCTGCTATATCCATTTTATCTTTTATCAAACTAGGCAGCAAATTATCAATAACAATTTGAGTTAATTTTGATTGGGCTAGCAAACTTCCAACGGCTAAAACTCAGGCTTGATTTTCTGATATTTCTTCTTCACTAATAATAAAATAAGGTTTTAAGCCCTTAGTGCGAAAATTAAAAAATCAAGCGAGATGGATTCCCGTGTATCTTCTTAATCTTTCTTTGTCTCTTATAATAGAAAGTGTTACAACCTTTGCTTTTGTTTTTGTTTTAATACTAGGCTCAGCTTTTGCTTTTGGCAATTTATCTAAGTCAACCACAATTGAGCTTTCAGTTCTTTCAGTAATAGGATTATTATGAGCTGGCGCACTGTAACTTCTACTGCGCTCAAATCATCTACCTACACCATCAACAACCTTTGGAAAAGTTTCCACAGCTATCGCAGCAGCTGTGGAAACTGCTACTGCGGTAATAGCAGCTGCGACAGCATTTGAAATAAATGGAATAAAAGGCAAAAGGAAAAAGAAGGTTTTTTCAACCCGAGTTTGATTTTGAAGCTGTCTAAAGTCAAAAACATGTCCTTCAAATTTTAGTTTTGGCACACCTTCTTCAAAATAGAGTTCAGCTTTTTTGTTAACTAATTCAAGTGAAGAACTATTTAAAATCACCTCACCTTCTTGATTAATTTGAATTTCAATATCATCTAGATTAGGAGAGGAGTCTGAATTAGTACTTGTTTTGTTTAGATGTGTTTTGGCATTTTTGATATTTGCATTGATGACAAGCGAATTTTCTTGGTTTTTCGTCGAAACAATTTGAACTAAATCATCAAAATTTACCGGTTTTTTTGAATTTGATAGATCTATATCACGAGTTTCAAGTTTAAAATCTGAATAGCTTTTTGTATTTTGGAAATGTCAAAGCGGACCAAAAACACTTAGTGTAAGTGAAGTGAAAGCAATAACATTAGTGATAAACTTAAAAAACTTTAACTTTTTTTTCATGTTTTTTCCTTTTTTTATATACAACATTAATTCTTTATTTTTATGATTATACTATATATTAAAAATTTTTTAGGAAAAATACCTAAAAATTGTGTTTTAAAAGAATAAGTTATTATGCTAATCAATGGCTAAAAGAAATTACACTAGAATTCAAGCGCATTTCCTGAGTTTGCCAATTTAATAGTAAAAATTCGCTTTTTATTAAATACAAATATGAAAAAAATACCGGTAAATCCGGGTTTTTTGACGCTAAAACCTTAATTTTTATAGTTTTAAAATTAAGATTTTGCAAAAAAAAAAAAAAATGCTTGGTCAAAAATAAAGTTATGTTATAATTAGCATCACTTAAGAATAATTAATAAATTTTGATATTGAATTGAGGGGGAATTGGTTATGTTTTTGCCGTAAAAAAAATCAGAAAATGCGGATTATCCATTATATTTTTGAATATGATGGAATGCCTTAAATTTACCTGTTTAGAAATCTTTAAATTTAAGGCTTTTGGTTATTGTTCTTTCAAAACTTC
>NZ_CP142136.1:1042500-1060772 GCF_035918255.1 Mesomycoplasma ovipneumoniae
GAATTTCACCACTATCCGCAAGTCATCCGGGCACTTTTTAGCGTACTACGGTTCGAACCTCCACTTTGTTTTACCAAAGTTTCATTCTGCTCACGGATAGATCACCTGGTTTCGGGTCTATGTCAACAAACTAAACGCCCTATTCAGACTCGGTTTCCCTACGGCTTCGCTTTAATCCGCTTAACCTTGCTTGCTAACATAACTCGCCGGACCATACTGCAAGATGTACGCCATCACACATTAACGTGCTTTGACTACTTGTAAGTAAATGGTTTCAGAATCTATTTCACTCCCCTCTCGGGGTTCTTTTCACCTTTCCCTCACGGTACTAGTTCACTATCGGTGTCTGATTAGTATTTAGCCTTACCAGGTGGTCCTGGCAAATTCAGACAGGGTTTCACGTGCCCCGCCCTACTCAGGATACATTTATGAGATTATATAATTTTGCGTACAGGGATTTCACCTTCTTTGTCAAAGCATTCCAACTTTTTCTGCTATTATATAATTTTGTAACTCAATTAAAATGTCCTATAACCCCGTAAAAACGGTTTGGGCTCCTCCCATTTCGCTCGCCACTACTTTGGGAATCATTATTTATTTTCTTTTCCTGTTGTTACTAAGATGTTTCAATTCACAACGTATCTCGCTACTTTAATTATGAATTCATTAAAGCGCAACCTAGGTTTGCTAGGTTGGGTTTCCCCATTCGGAAATCTCCGTATCATAGCTTATTTCCAGCTCCACGAAGCTTATCGCAGGTAATCACGTCCTTCATCGACTTTCAGACCCAAGGCATCCACCAAATACTCTTATTTATTTAAAAAGTTAAAACTATCTTCTGAGTATAGCCTATTTAGATAATATATCTTAAGGTATTTTAACAATTTTAGAGTTTTTATAACTAAAAGTTATAAAATTTTAAAAATAAACTCGGTTTAATTTTAAAAGACTTTGGAATATTATCTGATTTTTGATCAGATATAAAATTGTTACTGTTCAGTTTTGAAAGAGCTAATTGTCTTTTTCAGACATTTTGAGAGTTTTAGAGCTCTCAAAACTAGGTACATAATCAATTTCAAATTGAGATTGTATTAAAAAAATTAATTAAAAAAACAATTTATAAATTATAAAAAAAAATTTACTAAAAATTTACTAAAAAAATAAAATTTACAAAAACTAAACAAGGAGAAAATGAATTAAAAGAACAAATTATTCAAAGTTATTGAATTTTTTAAGTTGTTTGTTTGATTTTAACCACATTTAGTAGTAATTTTCCGTAGAAAGGAGGTGTTCCATCCCCACGTTCTCGTAGGGATACCTTGTTACGACTTCACCCCAGTCATCGGTCCTGCCTTAGGCAATGGTCTCCGAGGTTAACTCACCGACTTTGGGCATTACCAACTCCCATGGTGTGACGGGCGGTGTGTACAAAACCCGAGAACGTATTCACCGCAGTATAGCTGACCTGCGATTACTAGCGATTCCGACTTCATGAAGTCGAGTTGCAGACTTCAATCCGAACTGAGACTACTTTTTTGAGATTAGCTTGACATCACTGTTTCGCTGCTCTTTGTAGTAGCCATTGTAGCACGTGTGTTGCCCCACTCGTAAGAGGCATGATGATTTGACGTCATCCCCGCCTTCCTCCGGTTTGCACCGGCAGTATCTCTAGGGTTCTCAACTTAATGTTAGCAACTAAAGAAAAGGGTTGCGCTCGTTGCAGGACTTAACCTAACATCTCACGACACGAGCTGACGACAACCATGCACCATCTGTCATCTCGTTAGCCTCCGCTATATCTCTATAGTTTTGCGAGGATGTCAAGAGTGGGTAAGGTTCTACGCGTATCTTCAAATTAAACCACATGCTCCACCGCTTGTGCGGGTTCCCGTCAATTCCTTTAAGTTTCACTCTTGCGAGCATACTACTCAGGCGGATCATTTAACGCGTTAGCTGTGCTAGTGACTTTTGCCACCAACTAATGATCATCGTTTACGGCGTGGACTACCAGGGTATCTAATCCTGTTTGCTCCCCACGCTTTCGTCCATTAGTGTCAATATATGACCAGTTAGCTGCCTTCGCCTATTGGTGTTCTTCCTAATATCTACGCATTCCACCGCTCCACTAGGAATTCCGCTAACCTCTTCATAATTCTATTTTGTCAGTATCTAAAGCGAACTAAAGTTGAGCTTTAGCATTTAACCTTAAACTTAACAAAAAACCTGCGGACGCTTTACGCCCAATAATTCCGGATAACGCTTGCGACCTATGTATTACCGCGGCTGCTGGCACATAGTTTGCCGTCACTTTCTAATAAGGTACCGTCAAGACTAAATCATTTCCTATCTAGTTTTTTCTTCCCTTACAACAGCAGTTTACATCCCTAAAGACTTCATCCTGCACTCTGTGTCGCTCCATCAAGCTTTCGCTCATTGTGGAATATTCCTTACTGCTGCCTCCCGTAGGAGTCTGGGCCGTATCTCAATCCCAGTGTGGCGGTACAGCCTCTTGGCCCCGCTAAACATCATCGTCTTGGTAGGCCTTTACCCTACCAACTAACTAATGTTGCGCACCCCCATTTTTTGGTGAAGCTTTAAGGCTCCTTTTAATAAAAAAACATGCGTTTCTTTATTATATCCGGTATTAGCCGCTGTTTCCAATGGTTATCCCGGTCCAAAAGGTAGGTTAGGTACGTGTTACTCACCCATTTGCTACTAAATATTTTAGCAAGCTAAAATATTTCGTTCAACATGCATGTATTAAGCACACAGATAGCGTTTATCCTGAGCTAGGATCAAACTCTCATGATTGCGTTCAATTTGAAATTGGTTTTGAAATTATATACCTAGTTTTGAAAGATCTAAAATGTTTTTTTGCTGTTTTAACAGCGTAAATATAATTGTATCATAAAAAAATTTTTTTACAAATAATTTTTTTTTTTTTTTTTTACGCTGGCTGTTTTTTCATTTAAAACAAAGCTTAGTTATTATAACCCGGCAAAATAAAAAAACCAAGAAAAAAGTTAAAAAAATTTTTTTCTTCTTTAATTTATTATATATAGCCATTTTTTTCCTAGTTTTTTTTATAAATTTTGTAAAATTCTAGGAGATTTTTTGCTTTATAATCAGTAAAGACAATCTTAAAAATGACCCATGTATTTGAAAAAAAATATTTTTTTAAAATTTTTAACCAAATAAAAATATTTTTTTTCAAATTTGCAAATTTTTACATATTTATTTAGGGAAAATTTGCCTGGTTTTATTTTTTTCGTTAGTTTTACAAAAAAACTTATAATTTATTATGTTAATGTGTTTTAGGGAGAAATATGCCGATTTGAAAAATTGTTTTATTAATTACAGGGATTTTTGCGTTTTTGGTTGCAATAGTCTCCTTTGTTTGAACATGAGTGAAAAAAAATAAATTAATTAAAAAATATAATTTTGAACACCAAAGTCAAAATTATGATCAATGAATAAATCTAAAATCACAAATCACTGAATTAGAAAGTGATGTTTGGCTTGTTGAAAGTCTTGAGCTTGTTATTAATAAAATAAGGGAGACAAATTCAAAAACAAATTTATTTGTTGAAAAAGATGGAATTGTGGCTTGTCTTAGTCAAAAAAATATCCAAAACTCAACAAATACAGTTTTTGATTCTTGGCTTGATCAAAACAGTTTGACAAAAAATATTGAAAAACTGCAAATAAATAATCTAAATTACACAAGCAATTTCGAGACTTTTTTTGATTTTATTTTAATTTCGGCAGAAATTAACCCTAAAAATTTTCTAGAATTTTTAGAAAAGGTTAAAATTGGCGGACACTTAGTCTGAAAATATAAAAAAAATCAACGAAGGGCAATTTTAAAGATGTTAAAATTGCATAAAATTCATTTTGATGAATTTTTTTATTATAATTTTTTGATAATTCAAAAAAAATAAATTAAAATTTTACTAAAAATTGTTTAAAAAGGAAAAAAATGAAAAAAATGATGAACGACGAAGTTCTTTTAACACAACAAAAACTTGATGAAATAAAAAAAGAACTTGAACATTTAATAAATGTTGAGCGTGTTAATGTAATTCAAGAAATTAAAGACGCTCGTTCTCAAGGCGATCTTTCTGAAAATGCCGAATATGATGTAGCCCGTGAAAAACAAGGGATAATTGAGTCAAAAATACGTGAATTTGAAGCTATTATTGCTAAAGCAAAAATAATTGAAACTCGTTCAGGATCAAAACGAGTTTCAATCGGATCAAAAGTTACCCTTAAAAATCTTGAAAGTGGTTTAGTTCAAACTTTTCAAATTGTTTCTTCAATTGACGCTGATCCTTTTGCGAATAAAATTTCCAATTTTTCACCAATTGCACAAGTTCTTTTAGGTCAGCATGAAGGGGACGAAGTTGAAGTTGATGTAAATGAAAAATACTCGGTTAAAATTTTGGAAGTAACTAACGAATAAAATGCATTTTTCAATAAAAAAATTTTTTCCTGATTCGCCAGAAATGTGGAAAAAATTTGCTAAAATTACTATTCCAGTAATTTTAGCAACGCTTTTTATTTCGATAAATAATTTTGTTGATAATTTCATGGTTTCCCAAATCAGCGGTGGTATTACGGCTGTCGGGATGGCCAATTTTTGAACAGGAATTGTTTTTTCTTTTATAATTTCGATTAACACAATCGGGTCGATTATTTTTGCCCAATACTGAGGAAAAAAAGAATTTAAACTGGCCCAACAAGTAAATAATATTAGGTATATTCTTTGTTTTATTGTTATTTTATTTTTTGCTGTTCTTTCCTGAGCTTTTCCTGAAAGTCTGCTTAGAGTCGTTCAGTGAAGAAGGGGTTCGTCAAATTTAGACCAAAGTATTTTTGATCAAGCAAAAAGTTACTTATTTATAATAAGTTTTTCTTGAATTTTGTTTGCCTACATTGTCACTTCCTCGGGAATTTTACGCGAAATTGGCGTAATGAAAGTTTCTGTTCTTTTTAACACTTTGACTTTAGTAATGAATATTGGCCTTAATTTTTTCCTAATTCCACTAATGGGAGTCTCTGGTTCAGCGCTTGCAACTGTAATTTCAAGACTAATAACCTCTTTTTTAATGTATTTGTATCAACTTTTTTATAAAAAAGAAGTTAGTCTCTCAATTTTAAAAATGTTTCAAATTGAGAGAAACATTTGAAAGCAGTTTTTTGCCCGTTTTGTCGGAATGTCACTTGTAACTATTGCCTCTTTAATTATTTCAATCCGTTCAGTTCTTTGATCTCAAAGTTTGCCGCCCGGTTCAATTGGGATTGACGATGGCAGTGGTTTTTATAAATTTTGAGGCATAGGATTTTTGACCATTTCAGGAATTATTCTCACAATTGCTAACATTTTTTTTACAACTTTTGCCTCAATTCAGACAAGTGTTTCGATTGTTGTTGGTCAAAATTTAGGCCAAAACAAAATTGAACTAGCTAAAAAAAACGCTGCAATGCTAAAAGGTTTTTTATTTGTTGTTTCAGTTGTTATGTCAGTTGTGGCCTTTATTATTGTTTTTGTTATCACAAAAACTGACTTGATCACAAAGGGAATTCAAGAACAAGTTCAAAAAGGAATGTCTGATTATTTCACAGAAAATAATTTGCCAATTGATCAAGCAGTTATTGATGCCCAAAAAGTTTTAGCCGTTGATTTTTATCTAAATCAGATTTTTATTATCTGTATAGTTATAATTTTAATTAATCCAATTTGGGTTCAAATTAATGCCTCTTTAACAATAATTAAAGCCGGCGGACGGGCTAATTTTGCTAGTTGGTGAGACTTTTTTACCGGTTTGGGCCAACTTATTTGACAAATTCTTATAGTTTTTGTTCTTATCCCTCTTGTTTCTGAAGTTCATTTAAAACTTTTTATTTCACTGACAGTTTTTTATCTTTCAGATATTTTAAAGTGAATTATTTTTGAATTAATTTATCTAAAAAGCAATTGAGCGATTAATTTGACGCTTGAAAATTCAGCCTTAAAAGAATCTATTTAAAATGTTGTTGTTTATAATTTTTTTGCTATAATTTATTAAGTTAAACTCATTTTATAAGGGGAAAATTTTGGCAAAAGGAGAAATTTCATGACTAAATTGACAAATATGAAAATCTCTTTTGTGGCGATTTTCATATCAATTTCGGTAATTATGTTAATAATTGGGGTCAGATTAGCTCCTTTTGCTATTTTGCCTAATTTCCGCTTTTCAATTATTGGACTGCCGATTAAAATAACAGGCTTTATTTTTGGGCCAATAGTTGGTTTTTTAACTGGTTTACTAGCTGATTTGATTACTTTTTTGTTTATTCCAGGCGTTTATTCTTGGTATTATACTCTTAGCCTTTCACTTACTGGGTTTATTCCTGGTGTTTTCTTTTGATTTTTTGTTGTTCAAGGGAAAAAATGATTTCAAAAAGATAAAATTTTAGAACGCTTAGGGGATAAAATTTTTGCGCAAAAGCGAGAAATTTTTAACTACACTTATCATGCAATTAGCCATAACTCAAAAGATATAAACTTAGAGCGAAAAATGCGCCAAAATTTGCTTAGATTACAAAAAAAAGTTGCTAAAGTTCAAGGCTGAACCGAAGAAAAAGCTTTACTGAATTTTTATTGAATATCGAGTTTTGTTGTGTTGGCTTTAATAGCTGCGGCAGTTATTTCGACCGTTGTGTTTAATTCTTCTATTGATTTTAGCCAAGCGCGTTTCATTTCTAGCAAAACTTCGTTTTTAATTCTGATTCTTTTTGGTACTTTTTCAATGATTATCTTTTTACTTGTTGCGCGTTTTATTAACTTTTTCCGTAAAAATGATCGATATTTGACTCTTGTTCCAATCGTTGCATTTTCTGCCTTGCACGAACCAATTGCAAGCGTTCTTGCCGCAAAAGGTGATGTAGAATCTGGCGCACTTAATAATTTTGAAACCGCTTTTTTAACACATATAATTATTTCTCCTGCCAAAATTTGGATTAATGCCTCTGTTATTTATTTCACCGCAAGAGCTGTTGTACCGCTAGTTTATAAAAAATTCTCTTACTCTCTTACTTAAATTATGGAAAATATTATTAATTTTAATAACGAGAAAAAGCAAAAACTTGTTTTTCATAATATAAAAAATAAGTATTGAAATTATTTTAGTCTTGAATTAGATGCAAAACAATGTGGATTTATTTATTCCTCTGATCCAAATTTTTTTAATGAATTCAAAACCATTCTTCAAAAAGAAAATTCTTATAATGGATTTATTCTTGAAAACGATAAACCTTATGATTACAGCAAAAACAGTTGTTTTTCAGATTTTTTATCAAAAGAAATGTATGAAAAAATTAAAAAAAAGCTTGTTATTCAGGTTCTTTTGTCCCATTGAAACACAAAACCGTTTGAAATTGAAACTAATACAACAAGAAAATACCTTTTATATTTAACAATGCCCGAAATTGATCAATTTCTAACAAATGTGGATAATCAAATAACTAATTTATTAGAAAAAAGTGCTTTTTTTTCTTTTAATTTTACCGAAATGGTCAATAAAATTAAAAGCGATTACATAAAATTAAACCAAAATTTTTATAATTTATACACAAAAACAGAATTAAATCCAAAAGTTGAGCGAGAAAATTTAAACCAAGAATTAAAACTTAGCAATCCTTTTTTTGATTCTAAATTTGACAACTTTAAAAGCAACGAAACAACCCAAAATGCATTAAAAATTATTAAAAACGATATAAAAAACATTATCAGCCAACATAATTCGCTAACAAATTCGCCAGATGCTGACCTTTATAAAATAAAAATTTTCACTACCGGATATACTTGCTTTTTGCATTTAATAAAACAAAGCGGAAATTTTCGATGATTGTCAACTGAACAAATATTTCAAATTTACTACGAATTTGAAGTTTGAATGTCAAAATTGTTAAACCAAAAAAGTCTTGATAATATTCCAAGCGTTCAAAATTTTTTCGATAAAACTTTTGCTGAAAATTTTTGAATTTTTTGAAAAAAAAATCGTCAGCAAAAAATTCTTGAAGAAAAAAATAAAAAGGCACAAAAACACTTTAGAACAAAGAAAATCAACGCTTTTCGCAAAGAAAATCCCTATTACCAAAATCTTAAAATAAACAGCAAAACTTTGCTACGCGCCAATGTTTTGTGACAACACGAAGTAATTAGAATGAAAAAAAGTCTCAAAAAAAAGAATTTTAAAAATTCTTTTTTTGCAAAAAGACTTTGAGTTGGTTCTATTGAGAACAAATTAAAAAGATTAAAAAATAAAATTTCAAAAAGTGAATATTCGACTCATTTTGCTTTTTTGAGAGACACTTTGGTGGATTTAAAAAATTTTTTTTACTATTATAATTTAAGCAGAATTGATACATTTTTGCGAAAAAATCAATTTTTGATTTTTTGTTTTGAAAACAAAATTAATTTTGACATTTTGTATCAATTTTACGGTGATCTTCCCGAAAATATTTTGTTTTTTTTAGAATTAAAAAAAACAAAAATGGGTAATTATTCTCGCTTTTTATTTGACGAAAATTCTTTTTACCTAAACACTACTTACAAACAAAAACTTTTTCAGCATTTTTTTAATGATGGCGAGAATTCAGTCCAACTTTTTATTTGTGCAAAACGGTCAATCAAACCTATTCGCGATTTTAGCATTGTTTTTATCGAAAACGGTACTTTAATCGAATATATTCAAGAGGTGGATTTGCCTTTGACTCCAAAAACCACATTTGCTAAGTTTTTTTACCAAAATAGTAGTTTTGATCGAACTAATTTGTATTTGCTTGAAACACAACTTTACAAGCAAATACAAAACGAAGTTTTTCGAAAAAACCCCTCTGGAATCAACAACAATTTTGAATATTATGCTGATTTTTGAAATCCTATAAAAAATATAAAAATAACTAACGAATTTCCGAGACAAAACAGACTTTTGGACGAAGATATTCTTGTCATAAATTTATAAGCGGTGAATCATGGAAAATAAATATAATCATAAAATAGTTGAAAAAAACAGAAACCAAAAATGACTAGATAAGCAGTTTTTTTATGCTAATCCAAATCCAAAAAAACCTTTTTCCATCATAAGTCCGCCTCCAAATGTTACAGGACACTTGCATCTAGGTCATTCTTGAAATATTTTTATCCAGGATTCTTTGATTAGATTTCATAAACTTCAAGGTTTTGACGTACTTTTATTGCCTTGCGTTGATCATGCCGGAATTGCTACTCAGGCAAAAGTTGAAGCTTTTTTAGCTGAAAAAAATATTTCTAAATTCGATTTAGGGCGCGAAAAATTTATCCAAAAATGCTATGAATGAAAAGATCAGCAATATATAAAAATTAAAGAACAATGAAATAAATTAGGAATTGCCTTTGATTATTCCAAAGAAAGGTTTACGCTTGACAGTGAAGCTCAAGTCGCTGTTTCAAATTTTTTTATCAAATTATGAGAAAAAAATTTGATTTATCGCGGAAAAAGAGCGATAAATTGGGATGTAAAATTACAAACAGCAGTTTCAAATATCGAGGTTATCAACAAACCTGTAAATCAAAAAATGTATTATTTAAAATACTTTTTGAAAGACTCAAGCGAATTTTTGACCGTTGCAACAACAAGAATTGAGACTATTTCATCCGATGTTGTTTTAGCCGTAAATCCAAAAGATAAAAGATATTCAAGCTTTATTGGCAAAGAAGTTATTCATCCTTTAACTAAAAAAGTGATAAAAATAATTGGCGATTCTAATGTTAGTCAAGATTTTGGCTCAGGGGTTATGAAAGTTTCGGCTCATTCAATTTTAGACTTTGAAATTTTAGAAAAAAACGACTTGTCAGCTGAAGATTGCATAGATGATTATGGTAATTTAAATAAAAATACCCTTGAATTTGAAGGTAAAAATAGATTTGAGGCCAGAGATTTAATCGCAAAAAAACTTGAAAACGAAGGTCTTTTAATTAAAGTCGAAGACGTTATTTCAAACGTAGGCTTTTCACAAAGAAGCGGTGAAATTGTCGAAATTCTTAAAAAACCACAGTGATTTGTAAAAATGGATGAACTATCCAAGTCTTTAATTTCGCATCTAAATTCAAAAGATAAAGTTGTGTTTTACCCGCGCGGATTTGAGAAAAATTTAAGAAAATGATTCGATAAAATCCACGACTGAACTATTTCACGTCAACTTTGATGAGGTCACAGAATCCCTGTTTGGTATAAAAATGACGAATTTAAGGTCCAAATAACATCACCTGGCCAAGGATGAATTCAAGATCCTGACGTCCTTGATACTTGATTTTCTTCAGGAATTAGCGCATTTTCTTTTTTAGGATGACCTAATAATTTTGAATTAATTAAGTCCTATTTCCCAACAAGTTTACTCGTTACAGGGTGAGATATTTTGTTTTTTTGAGTTGCTAGAATGTATTTTTCCTCCCTTTTTGTTATGGATAAAAAACCTTTTGAAAAAGTTCTGCTTCATGGCCTTATTCGTGATGAAGAAGGGCGAAAAATGTCAAAATCACTCGGAAACGGGATCGATCCTATGGAAATAATTGAAAAATACGGTTCAGATTCTTTAAGACAAATGCTTCTTTTTAATTCCAGTCCGGGAAAAGATATAAGATTTAGCGTTGAAAAATTAAATTCAGCTTGAAATTTAAGTAATAAACTTTGAAATATTGCCAAATATATTAAAAGTTTAGATAATACTTATAGAAAACCAGATTTTATTGACTTTTGAATGGAGGGTAAAATTTATGATTTTAAAAAACAAATCATAAAAAATATTAAAAAATACAATTTTAGCGTTATTGGAACCGAAATTAATAATTTTATTTTTGGGGATTTTTCTTCTCGTTATATAGAGTTGATTAAAACTAGACAAAACGGTTTTTATGCTAGAAAACTATTAAAAAGTGTTTTGATAATTTTGCACCCATTTATGCCTTTTTTGACAGATTTTTTGATGGAAGAAATTTTTGATGAAGAAATTTTGGAACAAAAAATGCCTAGAGTTAGGCAATTTAATGACAATCAAAAGGTTGAAAATATCCTTGAAATTATCGATAGTTTAAGATTTTATCGCGAAAATTTACAGATTTCAAAAAAAATTATGTTGGAATTTTATGTCGTTGATGCAGAGTTCCAAAAAGAAGAAATTGAGATTATTAGTAAATTTGTTTTTGGAAAATGAGTTCCAAACAATGAATTTATTATTAAAACCAAAAACTTTAAAATTTCGCTTAAAATTCCTGACGAAATAAAAAAAGCGCAAGAAGAAAACTATATAAAAGAAATTCAATTTTTAAAAAGCGAAATTTTAAGGGCAGAAACCTTACTTTCAAATCAAAAATTTGTTGAAAAAGCGCCCAAAGAAAAAGTTGAACTCGAACGTGAAAAACTTAAGAAATTTAAAGAAAAATTAGAATTTTACGAAAAAAAATAAACTTTTTTGATTATTATAGAAACTGGGTTTGACAGTTTGATGGCAAAAATTTACTTTTTAGTGAATCTAAATATGAAAAAATACCCGTAAATCCGGGTTTTTTGACGCTATAACCTTAATTTTTATAGTTTTGAAATTAGTCTTTTGCAAAAAAAAAAAAAAATGCTTGGTATAAAAAAATTTTAGGTTATAATTAGTCTCACTAAGAATAAATTAATAAATTTGGATATTAGAATTAGGGAGGAATAAGTTATGTTTTTTGTCATAATAAAATAAGATAGTGCGAATTTTCCATTATATTTTTAAATATGATGGAATGCCATAAATTTGACCGCTTAGAAATCTACAAATTTATGGTTTTTAATTATTGTTCTTTCAAAACTTCATATATTTTTTTAGGCTCAATGTAAGTAAAAATGAGTTTTCTATTTACATTGAGTTTAAATAGTAGTTGTTTTTTTATGATTTTTGTTAGTGTTTTAACTAAAAAAGGTAGTTTAAATATTTCATATTTTGCTTTTTAAGTTAAAATTTTAGCTTTTTTAGTTTGATTAATAAGTAAATTTTTCTTTAATGAGTGCTAGATTTAAAATTCATTGTTTTTGCTTTGATAGTTATTTTTTTTCGATTATTATAGAAAAATTGTTGTCAAAGTTAATTGTGTTACCTTCAAAAGGTACGACAAAAGTTTGGGTAAAAAATCTAACAAACGGATAATCTGATAATTGGTCTTTTGGATCTTCGGTTTTGGAAAAAAATGCTTCGGGATTAACGTTTTTTTCATATTTATCAGACTTATATTCCAAATTAATTACTGAAATATTTGAATTTGGGGAGTTTGTCTGTGTTATTTCGTGTTTTAAGTTGTTTTGTTTTTCATCTAACGTGAAAGTGATTTCATTTTTTTCAAAATCAATATTTTTTAAAAAAAGCTTGTAATTAGGGAATGTTTCTGATTCGAGAAAGCCAAATAAATTTTTTTCTGTGCTTTGGGAAGTGTTGGGGTTTTTGCTTTTATAGGCAAAAGAATTAAGCATTTGGTTAACATTTATTTGCAAATAATTTTTATTATCATTTGAAATTAAATCTTTTTTTAACAATTTTAACTCAACAGAAGAATACGGGGTTAAAGTTCGAGGAATTTTTGTCGAGGTTTCGGCTATGTTGATTTTTTGTCCGTTTTGTTCAAATTCTGTAAAACCAACCGAAGTTGGAATTACGTAAATAAATCAAAAATCCTTTGAATTTTCGGGTACAGTTGGGACATAAATTGAGTCGGGGTTTTGATTTAATTGGCGCTTATTTTTCTGAAGTTGCTTAGAATTATAGTAGCGATTTATTAAATTTAAGTATGTTATTTGCGAATTTGGGCTAAATCTTGATATATATTCGGGATTTATTTTTTCTGATTTTGAAATTTTTGGAGCGTCTTTTAGATTAAGTAGGTAAAATTGTGAATCGTTTTGCTCGTATATTTGCTGCTGTTTTTCTGCAGAAATTTCAATTAAACTCTCTGAATTAATGAATTTTTTCAAATTTATAGCGTTTTGAACACCTAGACCTGTTGGATTTATAAATGGATCTTCGGTTTTATCAACTTGCCCACATGAGGCTATGATAAAAAAGGTTTGCGGTATTCAAAAACCACTAAATAGAAAATGTCGAAAAATTTTTTTTACTTTTTTGTTAAAATTCACAGTTAAATTTAAATAAATCCTTCTAAAATTAATAAATATTTACGACTCAAAAAAATTAGCTTTAAAGATTTTTAGGCGCTGAGATCCTTCGGAATTAATGAATCTATTTGCCAAAGTTAAATATGAGTCATAGCCAAAAATTAGTTCTCTTTTGTTTTTAAAAGTAAAACTTCATAAGAAAAATAGGACTTTGTTAACAAAAAGATCAGGATTTTCTAAGATATTTTGGTCTATTTCAAAAGGAAGTTGTAAAACGTAGCCCTGATTTTTGCTAGCAAGTTGGTTCTCTAAAACCCTTAAAAAATCATCTCAATTCAAACCAGTGTCACAAATTTGTTTTTTTGGCAAAATGTTTGCTTGCTTTTTGTTAGGTAAATGTTTAAAATCTCAATTTTCTAGTAAATCAATCGGGAATTCAAATTCTTGATTTTCAACATCAATAACAGCAGTTGCAATAATTGTAAGGTTGGCGGGAATGTAAATTTTTTGGTCTTCATTTGAAAAAACATATGAAGAAACTTCTGGGAGTGAAATTGAAAAAAAACTATTAGCTTTTTCATCTCGGTAAAAAAGCGGTTTTAGTTGTGAAACTAAATCAATTGCGGCTTTTTTATCCATGTTTTCAAGAATTAAGAAATATTTTTTATCTGGATTTCAAAAAGAGGTTCTCAAAATCCGTGAAAATGGACCAGGAATAAAATTAGCTTGATTTTTTTCATCAACACTAAAATCACTATAACCAACAAAATCTTGGATAGTGTAACTATCAGAAAAAGTAGCTATTTCATAGTTATTTTTGTCCAAAAGGTCTTTAAAAATATTGTTTTTAATTTCATGATAAATCTGGTTCTGTGATGGAGAAATTAAAAATATATTCTTACCAGATAAAATTTTTGTTTGTTTTTGACTTATTGTGATTTCGTCGTTAATTTTTCTTCTATCTAATAAGTTGAAAAAATTTTGTTTAAATTTGGGTTGATTTAGTAAGTTTTTAATTGAAAAGTCAACTAATTTATATACATTGTTAATAAAATAATTAAAATAATGCTCTCTGGATTTTAAAAATGTAGAAGCTGGGAGTTTAACATTATTAATTTGCGTTTGAGATTCTGTCGGTAAATAACAAATTTTTTCTGAATCTTCGGGTTTTTTTTCTAGTTGTTGAGTTTCTTCTTTTGTTGTTTCGATTTCTTCAATTTTAGTTGCGTTTGAATTTAATGATTTTGAATTGATAGTTTGTAAATTTTCACAAGGACAAGAGAGAATTTCATAAGAATGTAAAACGCGAGGTAAAGATTTTTTTGTTTTGTACAAATATTCCTCAGGTGAATTTTCCAAATTTTTACCAGTGTTTTCAGGCCAATATGTTATTTGAGAATCTGAAATTACACCTAAATTCATAGGATAATTTTGATTTGTTGATAAATTTTCAGGATTGTTTTCGCAGCAGCTTTGGCTGTCAAATGTAGGAGTATAAAATTGAGAAAACTCACCTAAATCACTCTTTTTTTCAGTGGGTTTGATTGTGTCTTCGGTGTTTTTAACTTCAGGCTTGCTTAATTCAGTTATTGTGTCTGGTTCTTGAGTTTGATCTAAAACTTGGTTTTGGGGTTCCAAGTCGTCCTGAGCGTCTTTTTTTTCGACCGGAGTTTCGGTCAAAGTTTCGCTTGGAATTTCGTTCGGAGTTTCATTTTTATCTAAAACCGGAGGCATTTCCTGTGTTTTATTTTTCAGAACACATATGATATAGTCGTAATTTGCTTGAGAATTTGAAGTTAAATAATTAGATCATTTTTCAGGATCTTGTCTTATAAGACTCGCTTTTTCAAAATTATATGATTCTAATTGGGTGTTGCATTTACTTATTAGTTCGTCGATTCTTAAATATCAATAATCGAAAAGTTTTATTTTAAAAAATTTTGTGCTATATTGTTGTGTTTTTTCGCGAAAAGACAAAACTTCAAAAAAAATCCCAGAAGTTAGAATATAAAAAATATGATCTTTTTGTGTTAAGTTATAACGCTGATGTTTTTCATCAAATTCGGGACAAGAGGATTCGCCGAAATTAAAATTATCAAAAATTTCATCAACTGAAACAGGGTTATTTTTTTTCTCTTTGAGCAATTCTAGCGTCATTTTAAACAAGTGGCGATATTCTTCATTAATAAAGGTAACTAAATTAAACAAAATAATACTAATATATTCGCGAACTTTTATTGTTCCATTGTTTATTAATTTTGCTAAAATATTAAGTTTTTGTTGACCGTTAGCTAAAATATTTGTTTTTGCTATCCCAAGTTGAGAGGCTAATCTTATGTGTTCACTCAAATCGCCAACTGGTTTTCAGTTTTTATTTTTGTAAATTTTTAGTCATTTACTTTTAAAATTTTGGTTTATTTCTTCTTTATTTAAATAAAGTGCTTTAATTAATATTTCTAAACTCTCCGCTTTTCGAAGGTGTGTATTTGAAATAAGTGTTCAAATACAAGGTGTAATTTTGTTATTCATTTAGTATCTCCGTAGATTTTTAAACTTTTTAAACATTTAATACTATTCCAGCGAATTTTTGCAAACCTTTATTTATATTATTAAATCCATTTTTTCCTTCGCATTCAAGGTTGGACTTTTTCACGATAAACTTTGGATTTTTGGAAATAATGAACGCCAAGTGCTTGCATAATTTCTCAAATACCACCAATAATTCAATAAATTTGAAGCGAAGCTTGAAAAATTACTCCAAAAAACACGAAAATTATTGACATGATTCTCTGTGTTTTTACTTGTTTTTTATATGTCTCATTTTCTTGAGCATTTATTATTCTTTTTGTTTTATTTTTATTTAAAAGTTTTGGAATTATTTGCTGCAATCCTTGAACTATAACTGTAATAATTATTATTGGAAGATAAATCCATTGCCCGTCAAAAAGTTTTTGATAAGAAGTTGCTGCTAATTCAAGTCCTAAAAAATAAGTAACTTTAAAGCTAGGGATTCCCTGGAGCGCTCGTCAAACAGCTATAAAAATAGGCATAGTTACTAAAATTTGGGAAAAAGGAGCAAATGGTGAAAAATTATTTTTCTTATATAAATCGGCAACTTCTTGTCGATGACGTTGTTGCATTACTTTATTTTTTTTGTAATTTTCATATTTTGCATCAATTTTAGCTTTTTTTAGTTGCAGTTCATTTTGCTTGTTTTGACCAAAAATTGTTTTAAATCTGAAAGCAAAAGAAATGAGTTTTGTTATTACAACGATTGTTAAAATCGCCAAAATTGTTATTCAACCAGACCAAGCAGATAATGATTGAGACGAGGTTACTCAAGTAATTATTTTAGAAATCGGGTAAACAAACATCGAATAAAAAGGTCCTAATTTCCATGATTCAAGCCAACTAACAATCGGAAATGATGGAATTTCGTTTTGGAAAGCGATTTTTCTTGCAAAATTTTCGTCGTTATTGTTTCAGTTGTAAGTTTTATTTTGTATATCAATTCGGGAAAAATTAATAGGAAAAATAATTTTCTTTATAGATTCAGCGTATCCAGAAATAATTTTTTCAGTTTCAGGAGAAATTTCTTTTCCTGCTTTTGATTCAAATTCTTGAATTGCTTTTTCCAGTTTATTATCTGAGAATTCTGGCAACGAAATTAATTTGTTATAAAGAACTTGAAGAATATCACGGCTAAAAGTTGCATAACTCCGATTAACCGGGGGGAGTTTGTCGTCTATTTTGAAGAAAAATTGATCAATTTTTTCACTTATATTAGCTGTTTCATTAGTGCTGTTTTGAAAATTAAAATTATTAATAGGTAAACTTTTGGCGTTTGACAGACTTTCAAAATAATTTTTATCTGCTTTTTCACTAAAATATTTTGGAGATGGAAGTTTTATTTCAGTTCAAAGAGTTTTTTGCTCATATGATTTTTGAGCAGAACTAAAAAAAATAAATTCATTAGTTTTGTCGCCTTTTAAATATTCAAATTCATTTTCATTATTTTGGAACAAAAGAAGCGAATTAAACTCGCCAAAATCTGAATTTTTATCACCAATTTGTTGTCTTAACAGGTTTAAAACGCTTTCTTGATTTACTTTTTTTGAATCAGCGGAAATCAAAAAGTTGTTGTTTTTTGTGGCTAATTCAATACCAGGTGCATTTTCATTTTCTGATTTTTTAAAAATTGTATAATTTGGGGTTATTTCTTCTTTAGAATTATAAAACTCAAGCGCTTCGCCAACATTATGCGAAGTTTTTACAACTAATGATTGAATACAACCGGTTAGAGAAATTCCGAAAATAATAGTGTAAAAAAAGATTTTCAAAAATTTGAAAATAAATTTGAAGTTTTTGAAGCTGTTTTTTTTTGATCCATTTTGATTCTGGAAGTAATCAAAAGCCTTTGGTCGTGTTTGTTTATTTTTCATTTTTTTGGAATTCTTTGAATATTTTAATAATTTCGTTCTCTTTTTCTTTAAAATTAAGTGTTAAAAATGATTTTCTTGTTATTAAAATTACTCGAAATTTTGGTGCAGAAAGTCAATCTTTTTGAAGGTTGTGAAGAATATTTTTGATTTGCCTTTTATAATAATTTCGTTTAACTGCATTAGCAAATTTTTTCGGAATTGAAATACCAATTTCGAAAAAAGCAAATTTTGAATAATAAAGAATAAGAGAATTTGTAACTATTTGCTTTTTAGATTCAATTATTGCTTGGAATTCTCAATTTTTTTTAATAGTCGGAATTTTTTGCAAAATTATCCTAAAAACTATTTATCTGATACAGTTAATCTTTTACGACCTTTTAATCTTCGAGCTGCTAAAATTTTTCTACCGTCAGCAGTTGACATACGTGCGCGGAACCCATGAGTTTTTATGTGTTTTAGCTTATTTGGTTGGTATGTTCTTTTCATGATATCTCCTTTTGTTTTATTTGTTTTTTTAAAAATATTGCTAAAATTTAAAAAAACATAGTTATTTTGTTGACTTGCACCCAAAATTGTATAGTTAAATTTTAACACTTTTTATATTCTTATATAAATATAAAATAAACGTTTCTAAATTTTACCACAAAAGAAGGAAAAATCAAAAAAA